>JAHHJQ010000002.1 GCA_018680005.1 Bacteroidia bacterium
AGCTAATAGATAGGGATAATTTCATCGTCTGAGTGTCATTTTGCATTGAATCAATACCATAAACGTAAAATTTATTAATTACATTTCTGAATAATAATTCACTTATAGCTATCAGAACCAATTCCAAAAATAACTCAAGGATGAAATTAACGCTTAACAATAAGGATTTCGAGATCAATGTCGAACCCAATATGCCTCTACTTTGGGTGCTCCGGGATGAGCTTAATATGACCGGTACCAAATATGGATGTGGTGTCTCTTCTTGTGGTTCCTGCTCAGTATTGATTGATGGCGTTGCAACCAAGACCTGTACATTACCGATATCAGCCGTTGCAGGAAAATCAATTACAACAATAGAAGGAATAAGCGAGGATGGACAACTGTCGGCAGTGCAAAAGGCTTGGATTGAACATCAGGTACCACAATGTGGTTATTGTCAATCCGGAATGATCATTACTGCCGAAGCTTTGTTGTCAGAAATTCCAAACCCAACAGATGAAGACATTGATGCTGCAATAACCAATATCTGTCGTTGCGGAACCTATCAACGCATTCGAAGTGCAATACACCTTGCCGCAAAAATTAAAGAAGAAGATAGTTCACTGTTGGGGAGACGAGTCGAAACCATTGAAAATACATCCATCTAAATTTCAAAGACACTTAAATTATGACAAAACAAAGAACACGCGGTCAAAAATTGACTCGACGAGCTTTTATGATAACCGGTGGAATAGTGGGAGGTGGATTATTGGTGGGTGTCGGTGGAGTAATGTATCTAAATAAAAAGGTTGGAGAGTATACCGGTATTGGCATGGAAGATGGCACCATCCTTAATGCATGGGTGAGCGTCAATTCGGATAATACAGTAACCATTGCAGTACCAAGAGCTGAGATGGGGCAAGGTGTCTATACATCAGTACCAATGTTGATTGCCGAGGAATTAGAAGTCGATATGTCTACAGTTGACATCATCTTTCCACAACCGGAAGCGCCATATGCCAATACACATCTGGGGACTCAAAAACCCAGGGATATTCACAAAGGGTTGACTATCATGGAGAAAGCCTATTCTGTAATCGGTATGGTAGCCACAGGAGGAAGTACAACAATTCAAGATGGATATGATCATATGCGATTGGCGGGTGCACAGGCACGTGAAATGCTAAAAGAAGCTGCCGCACGAAAATGGGGTGTTGAGGCGAAAAACCTCATTGCCAGCAATGGGATTATCACAAATCCATCAAATGGTGAAAAACTTCAGTACGGGGATATTGCCAAAGACGCTGTGAATATAGAATTATCCGATCAACCAACTTTAAAGGCACCTAAAGACTTTAAAATTATTGGCAAACCGGCAAACCGTTTAGATATCCCGGAAAAGGTAACAGGACAAGCTGAATTTGGAATGGATGTCAGACTGAAAAATATGTTGTTTGCTGTGGTCCGACACCCTTCCCATATAAAAGGCAAGATTACCAAAATAGTGAATAAGGACGAAGTGGAATCAATGCCTGGAGTCAAAAAAATATTAGAGATAGATCAGGGTATTGCAATCGTTGCAGACAATACCTGGCGAGCAAATCAAGCGGCCTTATTCCTGGATGTAGAAGAAAATGATGGAGGCAATGGAAATCTCTCATCCACAGATATTTCGAAAACACTGCATGACATTGCAAGCCAATCTGATCTTCATGTCGCAGAAACCATCGGAGATTTTGAGGAAGGTATAGCTCAAGGATCTACATTGGTTAAAGCAGAATACGAAGTACCTTATTTGGCACATGCCTGTATGGAACCTTTGAATTGTACTGCACTACTGGATAATGAGAAACTGGATGTTTGGGTAGGTCATCAGGCAAGTTCTATTGCACTAAACATAGCAAACGAACATACCGAAATTTCAAAGGAGAATATTAAAATTCATATCAAGTATCTCGGGGGAGGCTTTGGAAGAAGAGCCGAACCTGATTTTGTTACTGCAGCTTGTCAAATTGCCAAACAGATGCCAGGAATCCCAGTCCAAATGGTTTATACCAGGGAAGAAGACATGCGTAATGATATGTATCGTCCTGCTGTAGCAAGTCATTTTGAAGCAGCCTTAGGTGAAAATGGTGCTATCAAAAGCTGGAAAAACAATCTGGCATTGCAATCCGCAAGTAATAGCTATATGAACCGCATAATGCCTGCCATGTCGGTGAAACCCGAAGATGATATCGCAAATATCGAGGGTGCGGCACATCTACCATATGCCATGGAAGCACGAAAAGTATCCACTGGTCAGGCTCCATTTCCGTTGAATGTTGGATACTGGAGAAGTGTTGGTAATTCTCAAAATGGATTCTTTACAGAATGCTTTATGGATGAATGCGCCGAAGCCGCAGGTATGGATCCGTATACTTTCAGAGCCTCAAAATTGGATGGTCATCCCAGGTTCAAAGCAGTTTTGGACAAAGTAGCTTCAATGGCAAACTGGTCCAGCCCACTGCCAAATGGAAAATATCGAGGCATTGCGCTACATAAATCTTTTGGATCAATTGTTGGCCAGGTTGCAGAAATTTCACAACTGGAAGACAAGAAGTTTAAAATTGACAAATACTATTGTGTTATTGATTGTGGAAGAACGGTAAATCCCGATACTATTGAAGCTCAAATGCAAAGTGGAATTGTTTTTGGCCTTTCCGCAGCACTTTTCGGAGAAATCACCATACAAGATGGCCAAATAGAACAATACAATTTCCCGCAGTACGAAATGGTAAGAATGCAGACTTCTCCTCTGGTTGAAGTTCATATCATGGAGGTGGATGAATATCCAGGCGGAGTTGGAGAACCTGGTACGCCCCCAGCCGCTCCGGCTTTGGTGAATGCACTGTATGCTGCTACTGGTGTAAGAATTAGATCCTTGCCTTTAATGAAACAAGGCTTTTCATTTACCTAGGTCTGGGCCAAGAAAGATCAGGTTAAGGCAGATGCGCAAGATTTCATGTGCCCTATTGTAAGACTAGATCTAGTTTTGAAATCACTATTAAGATCATATTAAATATATTTTCTTATGGCATATAATATGTATGTATTTATGAAACAATCCCTATTTCTCAAATACATGCACAATCCCATTCGCTATGCGAACTCTTCTTCTTGCCATACTTCTCTCCATAAGTTCTACAATTCTTTGTCAGGATATTTCAAAGGATATTAGGCAGTTGTTTGAACAGAAACGATATCAGGAAATAATAAATCGATATTCCAGCCAATATAAGACCCTACCATATGATGCATTGTTTGATTTTGGTCTTGCTTATTACAAGTTAGGCAATGACAAATCAACTTTGGAAATTATGGAAGAATGCATACGTCAACGTGACAATGATTCAGGATCATACTATATAAAAGGAAAATCACTGAATTTCCTTGGTCAATATAGTAAAGCAACCAAAGCATTCGAACAAGCAATTAAAGTTGATGGAGGAAATGGTTCGTACTACACAGGTTTAGGGGATGCATACATGAGTATGAGCCAATTGGACAAAGCGCTTGAAGCATATCAAAAGGCTACAGAACATACTGATAGCCCGGAAAGACCATATACAAAAATACCATTAATTCTTTCTGCCATGGGGAAGCCAAAACCAGCACTTGAAGCATATTACATAGCAAAAGATAAGGTAGAACGAGGATCAGATATCTATCTCAGTATCATCTATAATATTGGATTGTTTGAATTGATGAATTCCGACTATTTTGAAGCAAAAATAGCCCTCGAAGAACTGATTAGTTTGGATGTATCCTATTTTCGAGCCTATCCGATACTCATCCAGACATATATGGGCTTGAGAAAATTTGATAAGATCCTACCACTTAAAGAAAAGCTTTACCAAGCTCACGATCAGGGATTATTGAAGTATATAATGAATGATAGATTTTGTATAGACCAATTTGTTTGGAATGAAGGTACTATGATAAAAGCTTATGAAAGATTTCAGTCAGATAAGAATTCTACTTATTTCAAACATGTCTACGAGGTCCAGGAAAACAACATTCCATCATTTTCTGTTCAAACCAAACACGTTCCCTCCTCAGGTTTACCATACAAATTGAGAATGACTAAGGGAGATATTGAATACAAGTTTGCCAAGGCTTTTCCAAAAAAATATGATTATTCAGAAATAAAGTTAGCTGTAATGGATGTGATTTCCGACAAGCTATCTCCTACCGAATAACTATTGCTCAATCTCCACTTCCCAGGTTACGATCGAAGAATGCTCAAGAGCTTTAGTAACTGAGCAATATTTTTCAATTGAAAGCATTGCTGCTTTTTGAGCTTTTTTTAAATTCAAATCGCCCTTTAAGAAATATTTTAGATGAATCGACTTCCATCTTGAATAGGTATCCATCTGTTCTGATTCCGCAACAACTTCAACACGTATGTCTTCAAGTTTTTGACGCATCTTTTCCAGAATCAATATAATATCAATACTACTACAGCTGGCTGCAGCCATCAGCATTAGCTGCATTGGCCGAGCACCCTTTCCAAGCCCTCCAATGTCAGGTGACCCGTCAATTAGAACGGTATTCCCGTTTTCATTTCTGCATTCAAAGTGAACAGCATCATTGATTCTTTGTAAATTAATTTTTGTCATCAAAGGAATATTTGTTTTGGATCGGTTACAATAATACAATCATTTCCATTAACAATTTTTGATCGCTCACCTACAGATTTATTCGAAAGCATATCACTGCCGTTTATTATATCTTTGCGCATTCTGAAAATCAATAATTGATGAGACTTGAGAATGGCAAATATTGGATAAACGACAAGATTGATCCCCTCGATTTAGTTCAAACATATGGGGTACCAACATATGTATATGATACTTCCATAATGAAGGATCATTATGATCGGTTATGCAGTGCTTTTAAAGGAGTTCGGAGGCTCAAAATCAACTATGCATGCAAAGCACTTACTAATATCAATATTGTTCGATTTTTTAAGAATCTAGGTTCCGGGCTCGATACTGTTTCAATCCAGGAAGTACTAATAGGGCTGAAAGCCGGTTTTGATCCGCATGACATCATGTACACTCCAAATGGGGTCTCTATTGAAGAGTTCACCAAAGCTAAAAATCTTGGTGTAAGGATAAATATTGACAATCTTGAAATTCTCGATCAATTCGGAAGTCTATATAGCGATCACCCGGTATCCATTCGGATCAATCCTCATATTATGGCAGGAGGTAACGCTAAAATTTCCGTTGGCCACATAGATTCAAAATTTGGAATCTCGATCCATCAAATGGATGAAGTCCTTGAAATAATCCAAAAACATGAGATGCGTGTAGAGGGTGTCCATATGCACACTGGTTCAGACATCCTTGATGTGGATGTATTTTCAAGAGCCGCTCAGGTCTTATTAAATACAGCTAAAAAATTTAAGAACTTGGATTTTTTAGACTTTGGAAGTGGATTTAAGGTGCCGTATAAACTTGGAGATGTACATACCAACATTGAATATCTTGGAGAAAAAATCACAGCGCAATTCAATGAATTTATCAAGGAATATGGTAAAGATTTGGAATTGATATTTGAGCCGGGGAAATTCCTCGTTAGCGAAGCGGGATATTTATTGGCTAGGGTCAATGTCATTAAGCAATCTATGACAAAAGTCTTTGCCCAGTTGGATTCTGGTCAAAATCACCTATTAAGGCCAATGTTTTATGATGCATTCCATAAAATCATCAATATCTCGAATACTGATGGACCCAAGAAAATATATGATGTCGTAGGCTATATATGTGAAACTGATACTTTCGGAGTGAATCGTGAAATCAATGAAATTCATCCCAACGATATTTTGGCATTTAGGAATGCAGGTGCTTACTGCTTCATGATGTCATCAAACTATAATTCACGGTTTCGTCCGGCTGAGGTATTGGTACACGAAGGAGATCACTATCTAATAAGAAAAAGAGAAACGATGGATGATATCCTTCGTAATCAAATAGAAATCAAAGAACTAAAACCACTAAATCTAGCATAAGATGTCCAAAAAGATTCTTTTATATACATTGTGTTTCCTCTTCCTTACAAGTTGTGTTGATCGCAAATATGAAGATGGATTAACAATCAATAAAATCGAAAATGGAATTATTTATACCGCTGATGAAAGGCAAATTCCTCTTAAACCCAAAGGATACGAAAACGCCACTGTCATTGCCCTTGCCCGACATACTGAAGCTATTCCTGATCAAGAAAATCCCGGTCTTTCTGATCAGGGCCTAGAAAGAGCTGATCGATTGGCAGCTGTCTTGCTTCCCTTAGGAATACAAGAAGTGTATATGACTTCACTCAAAAGAACAATTTTTACTGCTCGTCCTCTGGCTATGCCCAACAATATAAAAGTATTCACATATGACACTAGTGAATATGAAAAAGTGATAACACGAATCATGGATAATTACAGTGGACAACATGTTGCCATATATGGACATTCGAATACTACCCCAGCAATAATCAACTTATTGATAGGTGAGGAAAAATATGTAGATATTCCACATGATGAATATGATAATTTATTCCTTGTATTCCACAACGGTGAAGACTCCGAGGGAATTACAGATGCCATAGTTTATCAATTTAAATACTAAGTGATGATTGGGAATAATCACAATCATCAACAGACAAGGACGTAATATGTCACTATCTACAACATACAACCCAGCTCAAATCGAGGAGAAGTGGTATAACCACTGGGAAGAAAAGAGATATTTCCATTCTGAACCGGATGAAAGAGAACCCTACACAATTTTAATTCCTCCACCCAATGTGACTGGTGTCCTACATATGGGACATATGCTCGATAATACCATACAGGATGTACTCATTCGAAAAGCTCGGATGGAAGGAAAAAATGCATGTTGGGTGCCAGGAACAGACCATGCTTCTATAGCTACCGAAGCAAAGGTTGTAAGAAAACTTAGGGAGCAGGGAATAAAGAAATCAGATCTAACAAGGGATCAATTTCTCGGGCACGCATGGGAATGGACGGATAAATATGGGGGTATCATACTTCAGCAATTGAGAAGGCTTGGTGCATCCTGTGATTGGGATCGTACGGGATTCACTATGGATGAAGCCAGATCAAAACATGTGATGAAAGCCTTCATTGATCTATATAAAAAAGGTGTTTTGTATAGAGACTACCGGATGGTCAACTGGGATCCGGATGCATTGACCGTGCTTTCAAATGAGGAAGTACTTTATAAGGATGAACAATCACATCTTTATCATGTCCGATATAAAATAGAAGATAGTGAGGACGAATGGATCACCATTGCTACGACGAGACCTGAAACGATTTTGGGCGATACCGCAATAGCTGTTCATCCCGATGATGAGCGTTACCAACATCTTCAAGGTAAAAAAGCTTTAGTTCCTCTAATCAATAGATCTATTCCAATCATTTTTGATGACTATGTTGATCGTGAATTTGGTACTGGAGCATTGAAAATTACTCCTGCTCATGATATCAATGACTACGAAATTGGTAAGAAACATGAGCTGGAGACTATTGATATTTTAAATGAAGATGGATCCATTTCAAAGGAAGGTATTCTATACATTGGAGAAGACAGGTTCAAAGCAAGAAAGCTAATCAATAAGGATCTGGAATCAGCCGGTCATCTAGTAGAAATTGAACCCTATACACATAACGTGGGTCGTTCGGAAAGAACCAATGCGATTATCGAGCCCAAACTCTCACTTCAGTGGTATGTCGATATGTCAAAATTGGCAAAACCTGCACTTGAAAATGTGATCAATGACAATGTTGAATTCTTCCCAAAAAATATGAAGAATAGCTATCGACATTGGATGGAAAATATTCGGGATTGGTGCATTTCAAGACAACTGTGGTGGGGACACAGAATTCCGGCATACTATCTTAAAATAAACGGTGAAGAACAAATTTTTATCGCTGAATCAATAGAAGAAGCCCTTACACAAGCTAAGAAGACTACCGGAAATAATAACCTAACGGAATCTGATCTGGTCCAGGATGAAGACGTGCTGGGTACCTGGTTCTCTTCCTGGCTTTGGCCGATTTCCCTCTTCAATGGAATGTTCGACCAAAAGGAATTGGACTACTATTACCCTACATCTGTTCTTGTTACCGGATGGGATATCATGTTCTTATGGGTAGCCAGGATGATTATGGCTGGATATGAATGGCAAGGTGACAAACCTTTTAAAGCAGTTTACTTCCATGGAATGGTGCGCGATAAACAGCGTAGAAAAATGTCCAAATCATTAGGTAATTCCCCTGATGCACTTAAACTGCTTTCAGATTATGGTGCTGATGGCGTTCGATTTGGAATGTTGTCCTGTTCACCTGCGGGAGGCGATCTTCTTTTTGACGAAAAACTAACAGAACAAGGCCGAAATTTCTGTAATAAGCTCTGGAATGCTCTTCGCCTCATCAATGGCTTTGAGGTAGCGGATAAAACGCAACCTGCTAAAAATGCCCTGGCAATTGAATGGATAGAACACAAAACCAACGAATTGCTTGAGCAAATCGATCAAAATTTCAAACAATATCGACTGTCTGAAGCGTTGATGGCTACTTATAATTTCGTTTGGGGAGATTTTTGTTCCTACTTCCTGGAAGTAATCAAACCTGAGTATAAGGATAGCATTGATCGCAAAACATATGAAGCTGTTATCCAGGCATTTGACAAGGTTTGTAAGATTCTTCATCCATTTATGCCTTTCATCACGGAAGAAATATGGCATCAATTGTCCGATAAGAAAAGTGATCTCATCGTCTCAGAATATCCCAAGCCTGATGCATATGACAAAGAAGTCATAAAAAGCGTAGAAATAGCTCAAGGAATAATTTCGAAAGTCCGAGAAGGAAGAAACAAAGCTGGATCGAAACAACGAGATCTGCTTGATCTTTACATACAAACTTCCGATTCCGCAAAGGAATTGCTTTCAATTCAGGCTTGGAAAGACACCGTAGTTGGAATGGCTTACTTAGGAATTTTTGAGAAGACCGAAGTGGAAGTTCCCAATACAATTTCTTTTATCGTAGGAACAGACAAGTTCTATCTGGATGCAAAACAAGAAATCAACGTAGAGGAAGAAAAACAGCGATTGAAAAAAGACCTGGAGTACGCAAAAGGATTTCTGGCTTCCGTAAAGAAGAAGCTATCTAATGAAAGATTTGTGAACAACGCACCTGAACAAGTAGTAGCCAACGAACGTAAAAAACTTGCCGATGGGCAGGAACGACTAAAAGCAATTGAAGACAGCCTCGCCAGCTTAAATTGAGTTTTCTTTATCTAAGATTACAATGATCTTATCTGTTGCTCCTCTGTTGCGCTTCATAAATGAACGAACAGCATCCGATGCTCGCTGATGAGTATTGATGTCACTAAGCTTATCAAAGACGGCTATCAATTCAGGATCCTTAGAAATGCTGAAAGCTCCATTGCTTTGGATAAGTGCTGTAGCTTCAACGAACTTATCATAACGAGGCCCGAAAATAACAGGCAACCCGAAAGCAGCTGGTTCGAGGGTGTTATGAATACCTGACCCAAACCCTCCCCCGATGTAAGCCAGTTTCCCATATTGATAAATCTTATTGAGCATGCCGATGTTGTCTATGATCAACACACGATGTTCAGGTAGGAGATCATGAACCCTTGAATATCTGAGCGAGTTATGAAATCGTTTTTCAATATCCTTGATATGAGGTTCACTAATATGATGAGGTGCGCAAATTAACTTCCATCCTTTGAATACTTCACTGTTAACCAAAGTAGAGATTACCTTTTCATCCTCTGGCCAGGTACTTCCAGCAACCAGCACATTCTCTGTATCGCAAAACTCTCGCAACTCTGGAATTGGCTTCACATTATTGGCTATTGAGAGTGTCCTATCGATTCTAGTATCACCAGCAAGATGAATATTGGATTGAATGCCTAATTCTTCCAGAAGATTTTGCGTGGCTTTATCTTGAACAAATATGTGATCAAATACATTGAGCAATGCCGCAAATTTATTTTTCATGTTTCTATACCAAAGCGACTTATTGGATATAACAGCACTGATTAAGAGTGTTTTGCTTCTTGATTTTGACAATTCGTATAAATAATTTGGCCAAAATTCGTATTTCACAAAAATGGAAATATCCGGATGTACAAGACGGAGAAATCTCTTCGCATTCGTCCTGGTATCCAAGGGTAAATAACATACCACATGGGCGTGTGGATAATTTTTGCGATGTTCATATCCTGACGGTGAGAAAAAGGTCAATAGTATTTTGTACTTCGGAAACTGAATCTTGATTCGTTCCAATACAGGTCTACCTTGCTCAAATTCACCTAATGAAGCACAGTGCATCCAAACGACACGATCGTCGGACTGGATATGTTCCTCAAGTATCTTGAATGTGGACTTTCTACCTGTTTGCCCAAGTTTTATTTTTTGATCAAATAACGCCGGTAACCATAGAATAACCTCCGCGAACTTTATAAGTATATTATAAAACCATTGCATCATTCGTTAAAGGTAAAGTTTCAGTCTTATTGACATTGAACAATCAATTTTTCAACCGCCACTCGACCTTTTAAATCTTGAAATCTTACAAAGTATAAACCATTATTCAATCCTGGTAAATTAAGAAGATCACCAGCAATGGTTCTGGTATAAATTTTCTTACCAATTGAATTGAAGATTTGAATTTCACCAGATAAAAAATTCCTAGAAAGCTTAATTTGATAACATGAGGGGTTTGGATGAATCCTGAACTCTTCGACCTTCTCGGTATGGTTTGCATTCGTTGAAATACAGTAACTATTGGGTAAATCCGCAAAGTAGTGGATTTGCAGAAAATTGATTAACTGGACCCCAAGAGTATCTGCAAAGCGATTTCTTTCGGTTTGATCGAACCGCACGTCACGATTGCATTCTATCTGTATGGCATCAGTCTCATCTCCAGATTTGGAACCATATCTATCAGTGATATAACCTCCTTGAAAATACGGTTCTCCGCTGGCTGGATCGGGAATATAACTACTCGGCACTGCATCAAATCCACGTACATGTAACAAATCACCAAGGCTACTATTTCCTCGAATAATTTCAGATAACGATAGAGAGGAAGAATCGACTAATGTCCGAATACTCGATTCATCGCTGATATCAGAATTGTCTAACTCAGAATCTGTCATTCTCAATTCTGAAGAAGAAATCCGGTATCCTATTTCAAGACGCTGAATATCATGGCCATGTCCATGAAGATCAATGACCAATCCTCTGTCCCACTCTCGAATAGCTGCCAGATTGGCGGAATCCAAAAAAGCATGATATTCTTTCCATGCTTTCTCTGCCTCTTCATTCCCGCGTGCGGCTTCTACAATATCACGATTCGCATCCATTTTACTACGATGCAAATCATTGATAACCAAGTGTGCGTAGCATCCGGTAAGATCATATATGGCCTCTTTTACTGCTATACCTAATTCCATGGTATAAGAATCATTGATCACTACACAACCACTGCAAGATCTATCAGGAATTGAAGCGGGTTTTTGAGCTCCACCATGAGGAACAGATATAATCAAAGGAAGATTACCTGCTTGGTATCTGACATAATCATTCGTACCCGAATACGTGGTACCGGGTTCATATATTTGACCAGAACAAAATAGGTGTGAGAATATATAGAATAATAGAAAAATTGATTTTTGATAAGTCATATCCAAAGATTTTGTTATCCATTGTTCTTCACTATTTAATCAAGCAGTTTTAAAAAAGAATTTTTTAATGATAAGCGTTTTACTAAAAGATATGAGAATCTAGGGTCTGTTAAATGACAATTCCTGAATTTTATCACTTAGTTCATTTTCAATTCTGATAGCATCAAGCCGATCAGAGGTTTTCAATTTTCTCCAATTCCTGTTTTGTTGAAAACACACCCTAATATCATCATAAAGCACTGATATCCATATGAAAACCAAAAGCACGAATGGCAACCATATCCAACCGATACCCAGAAAAATTCCAACAAAAACACAAATAATCAGGGTCCAAATAATTATAAACAACATTCCCATTCCATAGCGCATCGGAGAAACGAATTCTACTTGATTGACATGATTATTGACAATCCATCGTGCAATTCCAAATGGTATCATTCGGTAAATTGATCCTAGCAACCAGAATGGAAAAAGACCTAGCAATTTGAAGTAAATACCGATTTTCTTGTGACTTCTTAAAACAGTTGAATAAGGATAAGATTGAACTAGTTTCTGTAGGCCAGCTTTTTCATTTTCAGAAAAATTATTTAACCAATCAGCGATTGATTTTTCTAATCTGAACCTTTCATCATAATCTTCAATTACTGGAAAGAGAGATGATAGATTTTCACGTCGTACAATTCGAACCACATTTTCAAATAGTTCATCATCTTCTTCCCTATTAATATGAACAATAGTGGATTTCATAAGATCTGCAATGTCCTTGGTTAAGACTTGAACAGCCTCTTTCTTGTTTTGACGGTAAAGATCAAGATATCCGCTTATATCGAGAGGTTCTCCCACTTCGATCATCACTTCGCTTCTAAACTCCTCATGATATGTGAAATTTGCTCCAAGCGGAACTATACAAAGATTTTCCAATTGTGATTCAATAGCTGCACCAAATGCTATTCGTGCTGCACCTTTTTGAAGTGGGGCCAATCGTTTTTGTTGTTTGGTAAAACCTTCCGCCATAATCATGACATATTCTCCATTGGAAAGGAGATCGTAGCATTTAGAGAAAATCATGGCATTCTTGCGAAGCCCGGCAACTCCGCCATCACGCATTCGAAAAATGGCAATCATATTTAATGACTCAAGACCTAGTCGTGCCCAAAAATTTTCAAAAAAATTACCTCTTACTAAAGAATAGATAGGTTTGTCAAATAGTGTTGCGTATAATACCGGCTCAAGAAAGGCAGTGGGATGATTAGATACTAATAATACCGGTCGATCGTCTGGAATTCGATCTTTATTAGTGAATAATATTTTTTTGAAATAGACTTTAAGGCCAAGACCTGCAGCGGGTTTGATAACGGGGTATATGATATTAGAAAATTTCGACATTCAAATCCAGAGCAAGGTATATTTGCCAAAATATAAAAATTGAGTATCCTCTTGGCATGACGGCTTCTAAATATTTAATAATTATCGCTGGGCCAACGGCTGTTGGAAAAACTGATCTGGCAATCCAATTGGCCCACCAATTCAATGCCGAAATAATTTCTGCCGACAGCCGCCAATATTATAAGGAATTATCTATTGGTACGGCAAAACCATCACTTGAGGATCAAAAAAGAATCATTCATCACTTTGTAGATTCTCTGAGCATTCATGATCCCTATAGCATTGGTCAGTTTGAAAGAGATGTCCTGGTGAAATTAGAAGATCGCTTTATTGAGATGGATACCATCATCATGACAGGAGGTTCTGGTATGCATATTCGTGCGATAAGTCATGGTTTGGATGAATTCCCATTTGTTCCGACAAAAGTTAGAGACAGAATCGCTATGCTATTCAAACAGCATGGAATCCAAGTGCTGCAAGAATTGCTGCAAGCAAAAGATCCTGAATATGCCCAAATGGTGGATATGGACAACCCACATCGGCTCATCCGAGC
>JAHHJQ010000016.1 GCA_018680005.1 Bacteroidia bacterium
GGGTATGGTTCAGTGGTGGAAGACAATGGAGACATGCCGATTCCTACTTGAATACTAAGACACACGAAGCATTCTGGGATGTATTGAATAGAGGCGGTGTGATTGCAGGATCCTCAGCCGGAGCCACGATTCAGGGATCATATCTTGCCAGGGGAGATACCAAAGCGAACACCATCATGATGGGCGACCATGAAGCAGGTCTTGGTTTTATGACCAATGTGGCTATCGATCAACACCTTTTTGCGCGCAATCGCCAGTTTGATATGTTTGAAATTTTGGATCGCAAACCCGAATTGCTGGGAATTGGTTTGGATGAGGACACTGGGATCGTTGTTCAGGGTGATCGTTTTCGGGTCTTTGGAAACAGCTATGTGGTGGTATATGATAGGACCAGATGGTCCAGAGAGCGGGACACGATCTATCATTTACCCCAGGGAAGCAAAGAATTTTATTTGCTGAAAAGAGGGGAGGAGTATGATTTAAGCAAAAGAAAGATCGTAGAATTTGGAGAGCGAAAATTCATCAATTTGAGTGATGAGGAATTAAAAATATATGCCGGAACCTATACCTCCGAAAATGGGGCAAGAACCATCGATCTGGTAAGAGAAGAAGGAAAGCTTTTCCTGCACCAACAACGGAACAACCAAAGACATCAACTGTATCCTGAATCTACGATCCATTTCGTTAGAGAAAATTCAAACTTCACCCTGGATTTCAGAATGTCAGAAGGCGAAATCGAAGGGTTGTATTTGCCATTACAGGATTTGCACCTTTATAAAAAATAACCTTTGAGCGGTATCATTATTCAGGGAAGTTCAAGAAGTATGGGCAATACGTTTAAGGTTATTCAGGAATTGAATAAAGGATTGAATTATTCTCACCTTGATTTGCTGAAATATGACATCGGGTATTATGATTATGCTCACAGTAATGATGATGATTTCATTGATGTCATGAGGACTATTGTTGATGAACACTCCACATTGGTGATCGCTACCCCAGTCTATTGGTATACCATGAGTGGATTGATCAAGGTGTTCATGGATAGGATCACCGAATGTCTGAACACTGATAAAGATCTAGGTCGACGTCTGAGAGGTATGCGGATGGCCGTACTTGCTTGCGGATCTGACAATATAAAGCACTCCTGGTATTTTGAACCGTTTCGATTAAGTGCTGATTATTTAGGGATGCATTATATCGGAGATGTCCATACCTGGATCGAATATGAAAGTATACTGCCTGAAGTGATGCACCGAATTGAGGATTTCAGGACATTGATTATGGAGGGAAAGCATTGAGTGATTTCTATACTTTCTATAGGTAGCCCTTACGATTGGCTATACCTTTCTCCTTTTTCGCTCTCTCAACGCCTGAGATGCCAATTCCAATTCTTCATGTTCAAAGTCTGAGAGGATGTGATCAAGAATTCTGGCTATCTGGGTTGCAATTCTTATTTGCTCTAGTTTGGGCCAGGTTTCTTTCTCACCCTTGCGGATGAGGCTGGAAATCTCCTCGTAGGTCAAAGCAGATAGTAAATGACGTGGATCGATTGAGCTAAAGTCTGCTCTAATATTGATATCACCCAGGTAATTCTGTTGCACTACTGAATTGATACTATTAGCCGTTAAGGCCAGTTTGGGCCAACGCTTAAAGAAGGGTTTGGCAAGTGAATAGTTGAATTGAGAAGTTTCTTTAATCAGCGATGTACTAAACCTTTTGACAGCCCCCACCCATTCTATTTCATTGGGCTTATCTTTGAAAAATGGTAAAACCACAGGGTTGGTCATACTCACAATAAAGTGATTGGCACCATACAATCTCGAAAGTCTTTTTGCCGGCAGGTCATTGGACATAGAGCCATCAACCCATTTTCGAGAATTGAGATAAGGCACTTGTCGTCCGTCTTTGTCCTGAGCCAAGAGTGTAACCGCTGGAAAAACGCCAGGAATCGCACACGAGGCCAATACGGCAGATCGTATCATCACATTGGGTGACGCGATCGCATTCAGCAGTCTGGATTTCTGAAGAGATTCGCGTGGGGCAACAGATATATTGATGTTGATTCCGGTCAACTCGTAGGCCTCCTGGAAGCTTAAGTCCGGTATGATCCGATTGATGGTTTCGATAACCTGATCAATCTTTACGGTACCTCTTTTACGAACAATACCGGAAAGCAGTCCTTTTTCCTTTTCAACTTCAACCATCAAATTTTCTGGTCTGAAGAATTCTTTGAGTTCATCTTTGGATTTAGTACCGACTAATGCTGTAAATATTGAACCTGCACTCGATCCGGAAATTACATTAGGAAGCAAGTCATTTTCAATAAGGGACTTCAAAACACCCATGTGGAAATTACCCAACTGGCCTCCTCCACTGAGCATCAGTGCAGTGCGTCCAAAACAGTGGCTTGCACGGTGCAGGAAGTCCAGTTTTTCTTCCAGACTGATGATTTCATTATCTACTTCAGCAATATACCATAAACAATCAGCGACAGCTTCTACATATTCTGCCACCAATAGTTTTGTACCGGAAACCGCTTTGTGATATAGTTTCGGGTTGCCCATCCCGCCCATGTTACCATGGATACCCTCGTTGAGGGTGAACAAAAGTCCATGCTCATCGCCTTTGGCTTTTAGGGTTCGGAGTTTTTTTAATCGGGTTTCAATCTCCTGATAATCGTAGAGATTGCTATGATTGGATTCTCTCCATTCATCCAATCCTTTCTCTTTGTCATGTGCTATAGCAAGAGAGATCCATTCATTGTATGATTCAGCTTGCTTAGAAATTTTTTCAACAGCACTTTGATAGGAACCAAACATCTTCTCTGGTTATTATTATACAGTAAAACAGCTCACTGTAGGGTATGGTTAAAGGGCTCCTTAAAGTTACGGCTGATTTTGATGGAATGGAAGAAAATAACAATATCCTTATCCACAATACATGTTGTTACTAACTTTATCCGGCTTCATATACGATTTTGCCACCAACAATGGTGTACAAAAACTTGGCGCTCAGCCAATCACTGGGAGAAGTATTGAAAAGATCGGTATCGATTACAGTTAAATCTGCGAGTTTGCCTTCTTCGAGTGTTCCTTTGCGCTTCTCCTCAAAAGCACCATAGGCTGCTCCATAGGTATAGGCTACCAGAGCGTCTTCTAAAGAAATCCGTTGTTCCGGAAACCAACCGGCTTCTGGTTTGCCCTCAATGGTTTGTCTGGTTACCGCTGCATATATACCCATCAATGGATTTATAGGATAGTATGAGGCATTGGTGCCAGGCCAATCAGAACCAAATGAAAGGGTACAACCGAGTTCATTTAGCGATTTGAAGGCATAGGCTCCTTTGCATCTTTCATAGCCGATTCTTTCTTCCATCCAACGCATGTCATCGGTCACATGATAGGGTTGTACTTCAGCAATCATGTTTTTACCCTGAAACCTTGGAAAATCCTCAGGTGCGATCACTTGTGCATGTACGATTCTAAACCTTCTTTCTTTCTCACCATTGACCATTTTAAGTGTATCCACGATATCAACCAGGATGGAGTTGGCCTGATCTCCGATAGCATGTATACGGAGCTGGATACCCTCCTTGTCTGCAGCGAGGATCATATCTTTGAAACTCCTCATATCACCGGAAAACTCCCGCCAACTTCCCTTCCAGTCAGCTCGTTCTAAAATATTGTCACTATAAGGTTGATAAAAACGTGCAGTCCGGGCTCCCATGATGCCGTCGATGTGGGTCTTCAATGTTCCA
>JAHHJQ010000029.1 GCA_018680005.1 Bacteroidia bacterium
CTTTTATATACATTGAAGCAGCCATCACAGTACGTCCATCTGACATTGGTACACCCATAGCATCCCATATAAATCGACGAGAAGATGCCCATCCAAAATCTCGTACATTTTTAGCTTTAAAATGCCATGTTCTTGAATCCTTAGCCTTTCCCTTCATCCTTTCTTCCGCTTCTTCCTTTGTTGCAATAACTACTGGTTGTACATGTTCACTCTCGGCATTTTCCAACCTTCTCCTTTGCTCCTTTGACAAAACTTCATCCGGATTCTGAAGCTCTCCTGTAGATGCTACCAAATGATCTGATGGTACTGTCAATTTCACATCATAGTCTCCAAATACCAAAGCGAACTCACCTCTACCCAAAAACTGCTTATTCTGCCATCCTTCAACCTCATTGTAAACACACATCCTAGGAAAAAACTGCGCTATACAATAGACATTATTCCCATCTTCCTCAAAAGGTTCATAACCCGATCTACCGCCAATTTCGTTCGTATTATTAATATTATACCACCAATCAATATTGAAAATTACATTATCTCCGGAACTAAGCGGTACTGGCAAATCCACTCGCATCATGGTTTGATTGATTGTGTATTTTAACGCAATTCCTTCACTATCCGTAACATTCGTAATCTTGAATCCACCATCGAAATCAGGGTTTAATCTTTTTAGCTGACCTATTGTAACTCTTTCATTTGCTCCACCCGTAGATGTTGCGTGTGTATTACTATCTTTTGATCTAACATTCTGATCCAATTGTAACCATAAATAATTTAAAATATCGGGAGAGTTATTATGATAAGTGATCGTTTCTTCACCGTATAATCTGGTATTCTCGTCATCCAGTTTCATATGCATTACATAGTCCGCCTTTTGTTGATAGTACTCATGTCCTGGTGCACCTGAGGCAGTGCGATAACTATTTGGTGTTGGCAGCTCTTCTCTTAACTGCTTGAATTTACTCTGATTAGTGTTCTCATATTGGCCAATGCTTATGCTACTCACAAATAACATAGTTGCCATTACAACTAGCAATTTCTTTAACATGTATATGCTTTTTGATTTAGAATGCACCAAAAATAAGACTTCTGAAGGTATATAGCCATGACGCTATCCTCCCATAGTATTTCTGAGAAAGGAAACTAGTATCGAATTGAACTCTTCAGGCTTCTCCATCATTGCTGCATGCCCGCACTTGTCTATATAATGGACTTCTGAGTTTTCTATACCTTCATTGAACTGCTCGGCAACAAATGCAGGTGTAACAGTATCCTGTATTCCCCAAATCAAACAGGTTGGGCACTTTATCTCATTTAACCGATCCGCCAAATTATGTCTTACCGCTGATTTAGCCGTTACTATGACTCTTATCCCTTTGTCCCGATCATTTACAATACCAAAAACCTCATCAACTAACTCTTTCGTCGCTACCGTAGGATCATAAAACGTTTGTTCTGTTCTTTCCTTTATAAAATCATAATTCCCACGTTTTGGAAAAGTAGTACCAAAAGCCGATTCATATAGTCCTGACGAACCAGTGAGAGTCAATGAACTAATTTTTCCAGGATTATTCAATACAAAGATCAACGCCACATGTCCCCCAAGTGAATTACCCAATACATGCACTTTATCATAACCCTTATGCTTAACGAATTCCTCAACAAACTTGACTAATCCGCCAACACCTAATTTTCTAATTGGCATTTTAAAAATTGGCAGTAACGGTACCACCACATTGTAATCCCTTCCGAACTCTTCCAAGACCGATTTGAAATTACTCAACGCTCCGAAAAGCCCATGCAACAACATTATTGTAGGACCATCAGCTCCTGTCTCTATAAATTCAAAATTTTCTTGCGATTCTACTTTATAATCCATTCTTGTAATATGATGAGATTGCGTTCAATATAAAAATATAATTCAACTTTCATTCTTCCCATAATCATCTCTATAAAAGACAAATAGCACCCATAGAACTACAGTTAGAAGTAATAGTGAACCAGCCTGATGTAAAACTCCTAAACCTACCGGGATAGTTGACTCTGTATATAATAAAGTACTGATACCCAATACACTTTGAATTATCAACATAGTTACTAACAGTATATTACCTATCCTGAACTGTGGTTCATTTATACGTTTGAAATAGTATACAAATAAACATATACCGCTGATAATCAATACATAAGCTAGATTTCTATGCAAAAACTGTATCAGAGCTGGCATAAAGCCACTTGCATCATAGTTAGTGAAGTTATCCACATTCCAAAATTCACCGTAAAACAAAACTTCTGGAACAGAGACTCCATTATAAGATGGCCATGTCGGAAATGATAAAGCAGCCTTCATTCCAGACATCATACCGCCTAGAAAGATCTGAAACACTATCATAAAAGCCAAGCCAATAAACAACTTCTTAGCTAACGGATTATTGACCCTAGGTCTCTTGCCCTGAAAAACTATAAACGCTGTCCATAAAAGGTAACTGAAACATGCAAACGCAATAAGGAGATGTATACTTAACTTATAGGCATTTACCCAGGGCCTCTCCACCAATCCAGATGCCACCATGACCCAACCAAATACTGCAGCCAATCCTGCCAATAAAAAGACAACGCCCAGACGTCTGGTAACTTTAGGTACGAGCATCCCTTTACGCCAAAATATTGCAAATGGAATTGCAAAAATTACAAACATCCATCTGGCCCAAAGTCTATGAAAATACTCCCAGAAATAAATGAATTTGAATTCGGATATAGTCATCCCCTTGTTGATTTTTTTATACTGCGGAGTAGCCTTGTATAACTCAAATTCCCTATCCCATGACTTCGAATTCATTGGAGGTAAGGTACCCGTTACAATTTCCCATTTGGTTATTGAAAGACCACTTCCTGTCAATCGGGTCACACCTCCTATCACCACTTGAAAGAAAATCAAAACCAAACCAGAAATCAACCAAATCTTTACCCATTTATTGTATTGCTGCATGAATCCATCGTTTTAACCGAAGCAAAAATAGCTAAGCTTGATGTAGTTTTTAATACACAAATCTTGTGATCCTAATTATAATATTTATAAATATTTTAAAGAATTACCATCCATTATTATAGGTGTTAGTATGTGTATAAAGCATATCTATTTAGGTTATTCACAGTAATCCACATCTTTCTTCACACAAGATTAAATATTCAAATCCCTGTATTTAAAGTTTTTCATAATCCAATATACATATGTGAATAACTATGATATCTTAATGTTGATAAACTATACTATGCATTAATTGTGGATAATGTTATGGTTATTCACACATATTAAAGTTTATTATATCTATAGAGTTTAGTTGTTTATAACTCTATCGTATAATCTTAGTTTTTCTAATAACCTTCTATTTTATTGTGGATAACTATTAAAAAATTGTTATTCATTTTCAATAGTTTATATATGCTATTATTTTTAATGTTTAGAAGTTATGAGACTAGTAATTCAAAGAGTTTCTGAAGCGTCCGTTATTTCCAATGGTGTAAAAACAGCGGATATAGGCAAAGGTTTGTTGGTACTTCACGGAGTCACACACAACGATACTGAAGAGGATATAGAGTGGCTTGTCAAAAAGGTAACCAACCTGCGTATTTTCGGAGATGAAAAGGGGCTTATGAACTTATCTATTGGAGATGTGGGGGGATCTTTTGTTGTGGTAAGCCAGTTTACTTTATTTGCATCGACAAAGAAAGGCAACAGACCTTCATTCCTGGATGCTGCTAAACGTGATATTGCTATTCCTTTATATGAGAAGTTTGTAAATTCTCTCAGAAATCATTCTCAGCTTGATGTTCAGGAAGGCTTATTTGGTGCCGATATGAAGGTAAAGTTGGTCAATGATGGACCAGAAACAATCATTATAGACTCTAAAAAAAGGACATAACATATGGCAACTTCCTTTGGACATGCCGTTGTGGCGTACACGACCTGTAAATTTGCAAAGGATAAGGTAACTAAGAAGTTGCTCATTCTTTCCATGATTTCTTCAGCATTACCTGATATAGATGTCTTGGGGTTTTATGCCGGTATCCCATATGAATCTATGTTGGGACATAGAGGTTTTACACACTCTATTTTGTTTGCTTTTCTATGGTCGTGGTCCTTATCAAAATGGCAATTCAAACATGCTATTAACCTGGCCTTTCCGGTTCTTTTATTTTCTACACTGAGCCATGGTATTATAGACGCACTCACTACAGGAGGAAGGGGCGTAGGATTTTTTATTCCATTTAGTAGTGAACGCTTTTTCTTTCCTACAAGATTTATTCAGGTTTCACCATTACATTTTGAAGACTTTTTTGGAGAATGGGGGAAGGCAGTTGTCTTTAGCGAGTTTTTATATATAGTATTACCTTGTTTGATCCTTATAGGTTTCAGAATCTTATACCAGACAATAGAAGGCAACAATACGCCATCATAGCATACTAAATCACCAACATCAATGACTATTAAGGAATACCAGAAAAAAGTTGATCTGTGGATTAATACTATTGGCGTACGATATTTCAATGAGCTGACCAATATGGCAATTCTGACAGAAGAAGTAGGGGAGGTAGCTCGCTTAATATCCCGAATATATGGAGAGCAGTCATTCAAATCCCCTGTAGATGCAAGTGTTGCAAAAGATAGGTTGGCAGATGAATTTGCAGATGTCCTCTTTGTCCTCACTTGTCTGGCCAATCAAACAGGTGTTGATCTAAATAGCGCAATAACTAAAAATCTGGAAAAGAAATCTGGAAGAGATCAACAGCGACACAAAACGAATAAGAAACTTCAGTAAATATATTTTGCCTTCATTCGAAAAGCCAATGAAAACGATAATTCTAGTTGTATTAATCTTAGGCTATATAAAATCAGCTGCGCAGATTGTGAACATCGAAGACCAACGAGCCACCTTTAGCGATTCCATTGCCTGGTATGAACAAGTCAGTCTATCGGCGAACTGGATAGATAGTGGCAAATCCATTCTGACCTTACTCGGAGATGCTCAATTTGAATTTCAATATAAGAACAAGCGATTTTTATCACTTACCAGTTATACACTGATTCGAACACCAGACGAAGAGTTCATCAATACTGGCTTTCAACATCTTAGATACAACAACAAACTGAACCCAAAGCTAACGTTTGAAGGATTTTTGCAAGCTCAATACAACCAGCAAATCCAGCTCAAATTAAGGGGATTAATAGGAACAGGTTTGAGGATTAAGGTTGTGGAAAAAGAAAGTGGAAGAGGTCATTTGGGAATATCCTATATGTTTGAATATGATGAGGAATCAAAAGGTGGACAAATTCATAGAGACTCTCGGTTGAGCACATATTTAGCTCTGAGACTGAAGATTTCGGACACCGTAGATTTTACCAGCACCAGCTATTTTCAACCTCTTTTTGTTGATTTCTCTGATTTTAGGCTTTCTTCGGAAAGTGAAGCCATTTTCAAAATATCCGATAGGCTATCTTTCACCTCCACATTTGGCATTACCTATGATTCCAGATTGCCAGATGGTGTACCCGACGTTATTCACCGGTGGTTTAATGGAATGAAATGGCAGTTTTAATGTGAAATCTTATTTATAGCTTAGCTTCCACTATGATTACCACAGATTATCTGATTGTCGGTTCTGGAATAGCCGGACTTTATTTGGCCCTTAAAACGGCCATCGAACAACCCAAGAGAAAAGTCTTTGTCATTACGAAAACCGTTCAGAATGAGAGCAATACCAAATATGCACAGGGTGGTGTAGCTGCGGTATGGGATCTGGATAAAGACAGTTTTGAAAAACATATAAAAGACACGTTGATTGCTGGAGACGGGCTTTGCAAAGAAGACATCGTCAAAATCGTAGTGGAAGAAGGACCGGCAAGAGTAAGAGAAATTATAGAGTGGGGGACCCGATTTACAAAAGAGGCAGACGGAGACTACAGACTGGGAATGGAAGGCGGTCATTCGGATCATAGAATTCTACATTATAAAGATATAACAGGTTGGGAGATTCAACGTGCATTGTTGGAGAAAGCCAATTCAATGGACAATATAACGATCAGCGAACACCATTTCGCGGTGGATCTTATTACGCAGCACCATCTGGGATATACGGTTACACGCGTAACCCCAGGTATAGAATGCTACGGTGCATATGTCTTGAATAAGGATACGAACGAAATAGAAACCATCAACGCGCTAAGAACCGTACTTTGTACAGGTGGCAACGGACAAATCTATAGACAAACTACCAATCCTGTAATTGCTACCGGTGATGGGATTGCGATGACTTATCGGGCAAACGGAAGACTTGAAAATATGGAGTTCGTCCAGTTTCATCCGACTTCACTTTTTAATCCAGCCGGAGAAAATCCAGTTTTTTTGATATCCGAAGCGGTTAGGGGATTTGGAGGAATCTTAAAACTGGAAGATGGCACAGAATTCATGTTCGACTATGACAAGCGGGGTTCATTGGCACCTAGAGATATTGTAGCTCGAGCGATAGACAATGAAATGAAAAAATGGGGGGTCGAGCATGTCTATCTGGATTGTACGCATTTAGATAAAAACAAATTCCTAGATCACTTTCCCAACATATATGAGAAATGTGTTTCTATCGGTGTTGATCCGATGAAGGACATGATACCTGTAGTTCCGGCATGTCACTACATGTGTGGTGGAATCAGAGTTGATGAATTTGGGCAAAGCTCAATTGAACATTTGTACGCATGCGGAGAAGTGAGCTGTACGGGATTGCATGGTGCCAATCGTTTGGCAAGCAATTCTCTTTTAGAAGCAATGGTATTCGCTCATCGAATCCATGAAGTGATTGGAGAGGGCATAGACAATGCCGAACATATAAAGGATATACCGGAGTGGAAAACCAAAGGGACCACTGCCCCCAATGAAATGGTTCTGATAACTCAATCTTTAAAGGAACTTAAGGAGATCATGTCCAGCTATGTGGGTATTGTGCGTTCTAACATCCGTCTGAAGCGTGCAAATGACAGACTATGGATTCTTTATAATGAAACAGAGCAATTATATAGAACCAGTTTTGTCTCTCCACAGCTCTGTGAATTAAGAAATCTGATCACAATAGGCTACCTCGTCACCCGGTCAGCAATGCTAAGACATGAAAGCAGAGGTCTGCACTATACTACCGATTATCCGGATAAGAAAGATTTTGTGGATTACTCGATTCTTTGACCTAATATCTGATTCAACACAATATTGATGATTTCCTTTTCATAGCCTTTGTTGTAGGCATACTTGTATAGTCTTCCGCGTTTTTCAAAGAGGGATAGATTGGATAAATTTGATAGGTATTTGTGTAGTGCCCTGTGGAGAACGGCTTGATATTCCAAATCATTAATCTCGAGCATGGCTTTTTGAACGCAGTAGTTTGAAATTGATTTAGATTCAAGCGCATGTTTTATTTTTCTTCTTCCCCAGGCTTTCAAACGATATTTTCCCGAGGTATAGCTATTGGCAAATCGTTGTTCATTAAGAAAATTGTTCTCAATAAGCGAAGCCATCACTTTTTCCAGACGATCACCAAAAACACCAAGCTGGATTAGTTTTTTACGTACATCCGAATGACACCGCTCTTGATAAGCGCAATAGCGCTCCATTTTCACAAGAGCTTCTTCATATGTCATAGATTTGGTGGACATGGATGTTGCTTTATCCTTGTACATAAACCAAAAACTTTTCTTCGAAGTAGGGCTCTTCAAAAAATTCTGAAATTGGAAAAACTTCAGAATAAGTACCTCTTGGCAAGTTTTCGATCTCTTCATAGACCATTCCACCTTTGAGGACTATCAATCCATTCGGAAACACATGTGCCTCTTTCTTTTTTATATTCTTCTTCGTCCAGGAAACCAGTTTGTCCATTTTTGCTACTGCCCGGGAAACAATGAAGTCATGTTTTTGGCGATGTTCTTCTATCCTTAACTGTTTGGCTTTGATATTTTTCAGGGAGATTGATTCGGCGACAGCATTTACAACCTTGATCTTTTTTCGAGTTCCATCAATCAAAAGAAAATGTGTATCAGGAAATAGAATGGCCAAAGGTATTCCAGGAAATCCACCACCAGTGCCCAGATCAAGAATTTCAGCACCGGGATTGAACTGAACAAGTTTGGCTATCGAAAGGGAATGAAGGACATGATGCAGATAGAGATTGTCAATGTCTTTTCGAGATATCACATTGATTTTGGCATTCCAATCTTTGTATAAAGAAAGTAGTTGTTCAAATTGGGCAGTCTGAAGATCTGTCAAACTATTGAAATACTTAAGAAGTAGATCCATGGTGTGAAGGTACCGTTATTAAGTAGCACAAAAAAGCCCGCAGTATCCCTACTGCAGGCTTGAAAAACATCATTGATTTTCTATCCAATATATACAAACTACTTGCTAATCTCCGCTACAGACATTTTTAAGTCTGATAAGATCCAGCCGGCTATCCACCGTTACCACATTTCCACTGGATTTTAGAATAAGATTTACCGGAAAAGCTAAATGTGGTCGTTGCTCTGCATCTGGATTTGCATTCTTCCAGATTCGTAATGCCGCCTTCAAATCGTGTTTATTTGTAAAAGTGGCCACATTGCCATTTGGGTATTTGATATTGATCGGAAACACCATTCGAAAACATGAATTGTTAAAGTGATTTCTATGATCACTATTGTTCCAGTAGGCCTTGATACATCTTTTAACAACAGCCTTTAGTTCTTGCCGGGAGTCTAGCGTATACAATGTTCCGTCGTTCCCTATGATATCCAGAGGAAAGGCTAACTGAGGTCTCTCGGTAGCATCTGGGTTAGCCTCTTTCCAGGCTTTAATACCATCTTTAAGTGCCTGATAATCATCAAATTGTTCGGTTTCGCCATCAGGAAATGCTATACCCAGGGGCCAGACAAATTCAAAACAGCCTCTATGTCCGGCGTTACATTCTCGTTCGATTTCATAAACAACTTCATCCGTATAGTTTTCGACATCTTCTACTACATTGACGTCTTCCTTGCTACATGAAGTTACAGTAAGGAGGGCCACTGCAAATAATGTGATGAATTGAAATAAAGTTTTCATAACTGTGTGGTTTAAAATTTAGATTTGAAATATGAATTACACCCCGATAAGTCGAGGATTATGAAGTTGTACCCATACTTAAATGTTAAGGATTTGTTAAGAAAGGTATAGTAAACAAAAAAGCCCCGGACCATATAGTCCAGGGCTTGGTTTCCGGGAATATAACCTACTATCCGCGGCAATCCTCTTTCAATTGCTTTAACTCTTCTTCACTATTAATAACAGTTTGTTCTTCTGTTTCTTTGAGCTCTATTGTAATAGGAAAGACAAGGCCTGGACGTTCTGAGATCTCTTGATTGTTTTCACGCCAGTCCCGCATTGCAGCCTTTAGGTCTTCTTTAGTATCAAATGCTATCACACCATCATTTGGAAAATCAATGCTGACCGGGAAAACAATGGTAAAGCACGAATTCCGCGGATGACCCCTATGTCCATTATTTTGGAAATAGGTTCTCCGACACTCTTGAACAATTGATCGCAATTCGTCACGATCCATGATTGTAAATAATGTTCCCTCTTCATCGATGATATCCAAAGGAAAAGAAAGCTGAGGTCTTTCTGTCGCTTCTGGGTTAGCCTCTTTCCATGTCTGGATACCAAATCGCAATGCTTCCTGATCGGAAAAGGTGCCACTTGATCCATCAGGGAAGGTGATGGTTAATGGCCAGACGAATTCAAAGCACCCCATACGCCCGGCGTTACATTCCCTTTCGAGATGAAAAACGGATTCACTGATGTAGTTTTCCACATCAGCAACGTTAACATCCTCTTTAGAACAAGAAGTAATAAGGATTAAAGAGGAACAAAAAACGGCAAGAACTTGAATTAATGTTTTCATTAATTAAAAAATTGAAAGGTTTAAGTAGAAATTTGACTATCAACACGACAAGTACTTAGCACCATCTTTGTACTGTTGTTATTTTGTTAAACCAATCGTAAGAAAATGTTATCAGTTTAACCCGCATGACCGATTTACTTCTGTGGCAACAATTGAAATCCGGAAATAAAAATGCGCTAGCAGCGATATATGATGCGCATGCACCATACCTGCTCAGATATGGATATAAGATAACGCAACAAGAAATCATCATCGAGGATGCTATTCATGACCTGTTTGTAGAGCTATGGAAAAACAGAGAAGGGGCTGGCAATACAGATAATATTAGAGCATATCTGACAGTAGCACTCAGGAGAAAAATTATAAAAACACTCCAGAAGTCCCAAAAAACCGCAGTAAACATAACTCCCGACGAATACGATTTTGATGTTGAGGTGGCTGTAGATGAAGTGATTATCAGAACAGAAAAAAATAAAGAATATGCCGACCGATTAAACGTTGCCCTTAATAAACTTGGTCCCAGGCAAAAGGAGGCGCTTTATTTGAAGTATTACAGCCAGATGTCCAACGAAGAGATAAGTGAGGCTATGGGAATTACCAATCAATCTGTCCGTAATTTGATACATCGAAGCTTGGAGCAGATGAAGAAAATATTCATGTGGTTGTTGATATTTTTTGAAATTTTCACCAAATGATGAGTACAAATAACAAATCATCGGCTTATACAGAAAACAAAAGGAACGTTGCACATCAAGAATCCATAACCTTTAACCGAGAGATAAGATGATTTTAAAGATAAGACACATTTTTTTGATTGGGATTATAGCAACAGTTATTTCGTGTGCAAAAAACGAAGAAGAAGTAATCTATATCGACTCAGAGATCAAACCCTACTTTGATCGTTTTGCTGCAGAAGGGGAAGAAAGGGGAGTAACAGTAGATTTTATAGCCGCCAGAATCGAAGGATATATTGAAGATGTAGACGAGACAAATATACTGGGACAGTGTGAGAGAAATAGTATTGATCCGGATCGTTTGATTATGGACAAAGCATATTGGATAAGTGCTTCGGATATGGACAGAGAATTTCTTGTCTTTCACGAGCTGGGGCATTGCTTTTTGAACAGGACACATCTTGACACAAGCGACTCCAATGGCAATTGCACGAGCATGATGCATAGTGGCACATCAGGATGTCAGAATCGGTATAATACCAACACAAGGGAAACGTATCTCGATGAATTATTTGAAAACTAATTAAAAGAGGAATAACCTCGTATACTATAGAATTAGATTAAAATGCAAGACAAGTACCTAAAATATAATGCGATAGAACTGGCCTCTGAGGACGGATTCATCAGCTGGGTACAGAAAGGCTGTGCTTCGGATAATCCCTGGCACCAATGGATTGTTTCCAACCCAAATATGACGGAGACAGTGGAAGAGGCCAAGTTGCTAGTTAGATCCATACAATTCAAAGAAAAGACACCTGAAATAAGAAAGGATCAATTATGGTCAAGAATAGATAAATCAATTATCAGCGAAGCACAGGGGGCAAAGAAGAACATCAAAGTGGTGACCATGAACAGGAGGAGCACATTCCGCCTGGTAGGTTATGCTGCAGCGGCATGTATAGCGGGTATACTTATTTTTCAAGCGATTTTCTCCGGAACAACATCATTCTATGCGAAACGCGGTGCTACACTCGCACACACACTTCCGGATCAATCTCAAATCGAGCTTAATGCAGATTCCAGAATAGAATATAATGCCAAACGGTGGGATAAGAAAAGAGCACTTTCTCTGGAAGGCGAAGCATTTTTCCAGGTAGAAAAAGGACAAAAGTTTACCGTAAATACGGAATTTGGTTCCATAGCCGTTTTAGGAACATCTTTCAATATCTACAGCAGGGATGACAAGTTCGAAGTGCACTGCACAACCGGTAGGGTCGAGGTGCGCACAAAAGAAGGGAATAGTGTCGTATTAAACCCTGATGAAAAAACCTATCTAAATAATGAAGGTGATCTTATCAAAGAGGAACTCGAGCCAAGAAGTACAGTGCCGTGGAGACAAAAGATCTACAGGTTTGACGAAATACCATTACATGTGGTGTTCGACGCAGTTGAAAGACAATTTGATGTCAACGTTGAATTGGAACCGGGAATAGAGGATCGATTGTATACAGGAGTATTTGAGGCAAGAGATCTTGACAAAGCGTTGAGGGCAATTTGTTTCCCGATGGAACTGCAGGTAATTGAAAGAGGAAAAACCATTCGAATCGCATCAGATGAAATTGGTCAATAAGAAAACATATGTAAGCTTCCTGATCTGTACAATTGGATTATGCTTTGCACTAGCAGCCCAAACTTCTTATCGATATACATACGATATGGAGGACGGGATAAGCTTTGAGCAAATTCTAAAAGACCTGGAAACAAATTATGATCTTCAATTCTCTTTCCCATCAGAGGTTATTGGGGGAAAATCTTCTGATAAAAAGCGTTACCAAGCCAATGATGTCCAAAGTCTACTGACGCAGATATTTGGTGATGCTGATCTACTTTTCCAAATGACAGACAATCGTCGAGTTCTTCTTCGGCCTAAAAGGAATAATAACTACACAAAATTCGAGACGAGCATTCCTGATATCCTTATTAAAGGATATATAGAAGATAGCAAAGGAGAACCAATAGAATTTGTTGATGTGGCCCTGGACACATTATATATTGGTGCCACTTCAGACGAAAGAGGATATTTTGAGTTTTCAATTCCCGGCATAGTATCAGACCGGAAGTTATCATTTCATTTGGTCGGATATGAGACTATACAAATGAAGGTCGCTGAATTCTTGAAAAGACCAAAAATGCAAATGACTGCCTCTGTATTTGAACTGGGTGAGGTCGTTGTTATTGAAACCATTCCATCGATTGGATTTGCTCCATTAGAACCCGGAATTATAGCGAAAACGGATTTCCTGAAATCATTAACATCTGCACCATTGATTGGCAATGATATCATCAGGGCAGTACAATTTCTCCCTGGAGTAGCAGTGTCTGACGACCTGAGCGCTGAAGTAAAGATCAGAGGTTCACAGGGAGACGAAACCCTGATCATGTTGGATGGAATTCCAATATATAAGGCAGATCACTATTATGGCATTTTTGGATCTGTTAATGGCAATCATGTCAATCAAACAACATTACACAAAAACTCTATGCCTATTCAATATGGTGGTAAGACGGGCGGTATGTTGGAAATGAATTCAAAAAATTATTTTGCTGAAAGCGAAGGTATTGTGGATGCTAATCTATTAACATCTGCGATGACCATCAACACTCCGATTGGAAAAGATATTGGACTCTCTATAAGTGGAAGAACAACGTACAATAATGCTGCAGATAGCAAATTATTTAATTGGATAGAACAGCCGGAGGACAATTTTGTCGAAAGCATTGTCGAGAGCCAGGATCGCCCATTACTGCTTAATACAGAACCGGTGATTCAATTCTATGACCTGAATGCTAAATTGGTATATAGACCCAGTGAAAAGCACAGCGCCTACTTCAGTTTTTTCAAAGGATATGATGACTATGACAATAGCTACAACATAGCATATAGACAGCAACTTTTAGCGCAATCCGTCGAAGGCCTGGAACTCTATCAAGACCAGGAGACGTGGAACAATATAGGAGCCTCTATGAAGTATAGAGGGGAACTGGATGAAGGTCTCGACCTGGAGGCATCATTTTATACCAGCAAATATGAATTTAGTGGAGGACTGAGCACGAGCATTGAATTCCAGGGAAATAATTACAACAGATTGGCAAGCATCACAAACCAAAAGTACAATGCTATCAATGATATCGGAGGTAGCGCTCAGATCATCAAGCCGCTGGGAAATCACAACCTTTCCTTTGGGGTTTCCATAGTCAAACATGAAATGGATTTCTTATTCCAGGTGAATGAAAAGAAACCATTTGATTTTAATGTAACTGCGGAGCTGGCATCCCTTTTTTCTGAATTCGAATGGCAGGTTACTAATGACTGGCGCATTAATTTGGGAGGAAGAGTGGATTTCTATTCGAGGGCAGAGGACAATTACTTGGGGCCCAGATTATACACTTCATATGCGATTGACGATAATTTGACGATCAAAGGAGCTTTCAGCACGAACTATCAATTTGTTCGAGAAGTGACACATTATACACCACTCAGAGAACCCATAGAAATATTCTTGTTAACCAATGAAGATCCGGGTAAAAGAAATTACCCCGTAGGACGATCAGACAATTTTATGCTCGGACTGACCTGGAGTCAGAAGAATTGGGCCATAGATATTGAACTATATAACAAAGATCTTGATGGCGTGGTAGAACACACCCAGGCGCTTCTTCAATATAGTGAAGATGAAAACCAACCCAAACATGGTCCGTATATTACATTATTTGGACAAGGGAATTCGAAGGGTGTAGATTTTTCAGTGAGCTATTCTGATAAATTGTATACAGGGTGGCTGGCCTACACTTTGAGCAAGACAACCAATCAATTTCAGGAAATTCAACGCAACGAACCATTTCTTGCACAGGATGACAGGCGACACCAGTTCAAGCTTGTGAATCAAATCAAAAAAGGAAATTGGTTGTTTTCAGGAAATTATGTTTATGCTAGTGGCAGACCATATCTGGACTTAGAAAGTGCCTCAGGAAACCTTGAATTGATGGACTTTTTCTCTGATAACCTTATAACCCAAATGGATGCATATAGCCGAATTGATTTAGGGGTAGAGTATGGTTTTAATATCAGTAAAACCAAAGCAACCGTTGGGCTTCAGGTTTTCAACCTTTTGGATCGCGCAAATGTAGATTACATTCAATACGTCTACGCAGTTCCAGTAGTCAGGCAGAATAAGCTGGTAAGCTCGGTTTCCGGTAATACAACAAAGCTACTGGATAGAACACTGAACCTGAGCTTCAAAGTAAATTGGTAATGATCTTATTTGTTTGTTAATCTTTCAAAATCGAGTCTTGACACTTTTTGTCCATTGATATCGTCCGAATCCCAGTCCTGAGCGATTTTCCAAACGCCGTCTTCCTTGCGTAGAGCAACATGAAATCTACCATAACTTGCTCTATCGGGATTGCCATTTTTGTAATAAACTACTTCATAGTATCCCACTTCATATCCAACATTTTCTCTATAGATCCGATGTTGAAATACAAAATCGATCGTTCTTGGTGTTCTATTGGCTCGCCCCATAGATTCGATATTCGATGCCCGATATTCAGCGCCGACCCTGATGCCTCCAGGCGTAATCCTCAACACATCCCAAGTATGGATACTATTGTAAAGTTGAGCATCATTTGTTCTATATGCCTTCTTAAAGTTATCCCACACTTGGGTATCGATTTCACTTTCTATCTCTGATTGGCATATTAAAGGTTGAACTACCCCAATTACTAGAAGAATGCAAAGAAAGAAGACCTTCATGATTGAATAATTAACAGCAACCACCACCTGGTTCGCAATCTGGTTGCTGGATCAGTTGGTCAATTTTCTTAAAGGTTCTTTTTTTATCGGATTTGGAAGCAAAGACTGTTATACTATAGATACCATTGCCCCCCGTGTTGAATTTTTTGATTTCTTCAGCGCTCATATAACTGGATAGAATATCCGCAGGGATATGAATGGGTTTTTCTTTTTGAATTGTGATATTGTGGAATCCAGCTTTGTTTATAAGTGATAGGTATTCATCTTTCTGAATGGCGCCTGCCACACAACCGGCATACATTTCAGCGTCTTCTTTTAATGCTTTGGGCAAATCTCCTTTTAAGACAATATCAGAAATACTGAAATGCCCTGTCTCCCTCAGCACTCGACAGATTTCACTGAAAATTTTGTTTTTATTGGGCAAAAGATTTAAGACACAGTTACTCACGACAACATCAATAGTGTTGTCATTGACCGGCATATCCTCAATATCGCCTTGTCGGAATTCAACATTATGGAAACCTAGGGTTTCAGCATTGGTCCGAGCCTTGACCACCATTTCTGGAGTAAAATCAACACCAATCACCTTGCCGGCTTGTCCGGTTTCATGTCTTGCTACGAAACAATCATTGCCGGCACCCGAACCAAGGTCAAGTACGACATCACCTGGGACAATGTGTGCAAATTCTGTTGGTAATCCACACCCAAGACCTAGATCCGCAGATTCTTGATAGCCTTCTACCGGACTATAGTCGTCAGTCATGATATTATAGACTTCATTGGAAATATCCCCCGCGCCGCAACAGGACGCTTTGTTCACATCAACTTTCTGAGAAGCAATTGCTGCATATTTCTTTCTGACAATAGCTTTTAGTTCCTGATCAGATTTCATTTTTGTTGTGATTTAATTCTTTCAAATATTTTAAAAGTATAATCGTGTTCATTTTTTTCGTCTTTCTTGTGGTGAGTCTCTGATATTAGTTCCCATTCATCCATGTCCAAATCCGGAAATAAAACATCCCCCTCAACATACAAATCAACATGGGTGAGATATAATCGATCCCACAAAGGTTCGGTCAATTCATAAATTTGACCGCCTCCTATTATAAAGAGCTCTTCTTCATCATTGGCAATGGCTAAATCGATCCCTTCTCTTACAGAATGTGCCACAAGACAGTTAGAAGCAAGAAAAAATGGGTTTCGGGAAATAACAATATTTGTTCTTTTAGGAAGTGGTCTTCCAATGGATTCAAAACATTTTCTACCCATTAAAATATGGTGATCCAACGTCTGTTTTTTGAAGTATTTCAAATCAGCCGGCAAATACCATGGGATATCATTGTCTTTTCCGATGACATTATTTCTGGCTGTTGCAACGATTGCTGAAATGATCATTCTATTGTCCGCTCCATTTATAACCCAAAGATAGAAACACCAAACACACCACAACACTCAACACGATGTTTCCAAATACATATAACAGCTGACCCTCACCAATCAGTTTAAAACTATCATTGGTAAATGTTGAAAACGTACTGAATCCACCGCAAATACCGGTTAGCAAAAGCAGCCGGTATTGATCGGGAAGATTTTCTTTTATGATATATCCCATCGCAAATCCAAATAACAAACAAGCCAACGCATTTGCCGCGATAGTGGCTATTGGAAAATTCAGACTATATCTGTCCAGAAAATGATGTACACCATACCGTAGACAAGAGCCGATGCCTCCACCAAGAAATACATAAAGTATCGCCATGACGCGAATGTAAGTTATTGGGTCAGTTTTTTACGGCGAACACTGAAGTATAACAAAAAGGTCAAAGTGGTCGCAATTGCCAGAATCAAAAAGAGCAAATTTAAAGTACCGATATAGTGAAGTTTGAAAGCAAGAAGAATAAACAAAGCATTGGTTCCAATGAGGACAGCGCTTGCCTGCATATGGGTAAGACCTAGATCTATCATCAAATGATGAATGTGTGTTCTATCGGGATAAAAAGGAGACTTACCTCTCATGACACGCATGGCGAAAACACGGGCTGTATCAAATAATGGAAGAATCAGAATGCCTATAGCTACAGCTGGAACGGACTTAAACGCATATTTGTGGTCCGGATAAAACTGGTGGAACTCTATGAATTCCAATGCCAATATTGAGCATACAACTCCTAATAATAGTGCTCCGGTATCCCCCATAAATATTTTAGCTGGGGTAAAATTGTATTTGAGAAAAGCAAGGATTGCCCCTGCAAGGGAAAGGGCAACTATGGCTAATTCCATTCTATCTACAAGAAAGAACCACGTACCTAGCACAATCGAGATCAAAGCACCAATACCGCCTGAAAGACCATTGATGCCATCGATAAGATTAAAGGCGTTGATGATCACTAGAATAGTGAAAATGGATAGAGGAATACTTACAATTTCAGGTATTTCATAAATACCAAAGACACCGTAAAGCGAAGTCAATTGAACATGCGATTTGAACACCAGGATAGAAGAAGCCAGTAGCTGACCGATTAATTTCTTGCTAGGAGCGATAGGGTCTATATCATCTTTGGCTCCTATCAAAAAAATAATTATAAAGGCACAGATGATATACTGAAGGTCACCAAAGATCTCAAATGGTGTCCATAAAACGATTGAAAATAAAACCGCGGCAAAAATTGCTATTCCTCCCAATGTAGGCACGGAGCCAGAATGAGAAGTTCTTTCATTGGGATCATCGCACAGGTGCTTTACCTTGGCAACGTGGATAATCGACGGGATAGCAAAGTAAGTCAGAGAAAAAGCCGTGATAAAACTGAGTATTATCTCGTACATTTTAGCATTTTCTGGTCGTTTGGGAATGCAAAGGTAGACCTTTTTTTAATAGCTCTGTACCTCTATTAAATGAGAAAAGAAGTATTCACAATTGATTTTATTACGCATATGGATCCAAAAAGCTGCAATACAGTATTAATTAATTGACTTTTGTAATTTTGCAGGCCTTAAATTTGGGCTTGTCAGATGCAAAATGCACATCAACACGATGACAATAAAAGATGCCATTAATATTCAGAAATTACCAAAACACATTGCTGTGATCATGGATGGTAATGGAAGATGGGCCAAAAAGCACGGCAAACCAAGAGTATTTGGCCACAGAAATGGTGTTAAAGCTGTAAGGGCAACAACAGAAGCAGCGGCAGAATTGGGAATAGAGTATCTGACACTTTATGCTTTTTCAACGGAAAATTGGAAACGACCACCCCGTGAAGTAAATGCATTGATGCGCCTTTTAGTAGAAACCCTTGGAAAAGAGCTAAACAGACTAAACGAAAACAATATTAAATTAAAAGCCATAGGGGATCTTACCAAGCTTCCGGATTCGACCAATAGAGCCTTGACCAAAGGCATTGAAAACACATCGAATAATACCGGCATGACATTGATACTGGCTTTGAACTATAGTGGTAGATGGGATATTATGCAGGCTACGAAATCCATTCTATCAAAAGAAATTCCAGCCGATGAAATCACTGAGGATGTGATTTCCAAACACTTAAGTACAGCGGATATTCCAGATCCTGAGCTACTGATTAGAACCAGTGGTGAAAACAGGATAAGTAATTTTCTGATGTGGCAACTCGCTTATTCCGAATTGTACTTCACTAATGTTATGTGGCCGGAGTTCAACAAAGAAACATTTTATGAGGCCATTTTAGATTATCAGTCCAGAGAAAGACGCTTTGGAATGGTAAGTGAACAAATTTCAACCTGATTATTGGCTTGTTAATATTTTAATAATAAGTACACACCTGATTTGTACGATCGTTTTTGTACATATTTTCGCACGATGATTCAAAAAACCTTTCGCATTCTATCCATATTAATCCCTTTGCTTTGTCTTGGGGTGATTAATCCAATGCATTCACAGACATTGGATAGTCTGGCGATCGTTTCCGATCCAAAGGAATATGAGATTGGAAATATCAAAGTAACCGGGGCGACCTATAGTGATGAAAACGCAATTATCGCTATCTCTGGTTTTAGTGTAGGAAAAAAAGTTTATCTACCGGGAAGTGAAACTGGTAAAGCAATACGGGCACTCTCCAAATTGAGACTCTTTACTAGTGTAGACATCTATCTTGAAAAGATCATTGGTGATGTTGCCTTTATAGAAATCCGCGTGGTCGAAAGACCCAGTGTATCAGGATTTGACTTCAATGGAGCAAAGAAAATAGATATTGATAAGCTAACTGAGCTTGTGGAGACATTCATAAGAAGAGGGTCCATTGTCACCGATAATACAAAAGCACTCTCCATCGAGGAGGTCAAAAATTACTATAAAGACAAAGGATTTCTGGATGTTGTGACCACAGTTTCTGAAGTTTCAGATACGATTCGAACCAATTCGGTTAAACTCATTTACGACATAGATCCAGGAAAGAAAGTAAAGATCAAGGACATCACCTTTAATGGAGCTGCGAACGCAAAGCCCAAAAAGCTAAGAAAACAGATGTCTTCAACCAAAGAAAAAAGAAAATTCCTGGCATCATCCAAATTCCTTAGAGAAGAATACCAGGAAGATAAAAGGGCCGTAATTAATTACTACAATACACTTGGATATCGTGATGCTATTTTAGAAAGAGATAGCATGTGGAGAGATGAAAATGGAATGCTCAATATCCATCTATTTGTAGATGAAGGCAACCGATATTATTTCAGAGAAATCACGTGGAAAGGTAATTCTGTTTACTCTGATCAGCAGTTAACACAAGTACTGGGTATAGAAAAAGGAGACCCTTATGATTCTGAGTTAATTGAGTCAAGACTTAGATTCAGCCAGGACAATCGGGATATCAGCTCGCTATATTTGGATAATGGATACTTATTCTTTCAAATAAATCCTATAGAAACAGCAATCGAAAATGACTCCATTGATATCGAAATGCAAATCTATGAAGGAGCACAGGCCACAATTGATAAAGTCATCATTGAAGGCAATGATCGTACACACGAACATGTCATACGTAGAGAATTAAGGACATTGCCGGGTCAGAAGTTTAGTAGATCGGATATTATAAGATCACAGCGACAAATTCTTAACCTGGGCTACTTCAACCAGGAAACCCTGGACATACAAACACCGGTCAATCAACAGGCAGGCACAGTAGATATCAAATATGTTGTTGAGGAAAAACCATCGGACCAGTTAGAGCTATCTGCAGGATGGGGAGGTATTGGTAATGGAGTAATTGGTACACTAGGGGTGACTTTCAACAATTTTTCAGTAAGAAATATATTTAATAAGAAAGCATGGAATCCACTTCCACAAGGAGATGGGCAGAGGGTGTCGCTAAGGGCACAGACCAATGGTAGATTTTACCAGTCCTATAATGCATCATTTAGCGAGCCTTGGCTCGGAGGTAAAAAACCAACGTCTTTTACACTTTCCGGGTACTACACAAAGCTGGATAATAGCTTCAGCTCAGCTCTAGCAGAACAGTCTCTTGCTATTAGTAACGTATCTGTAGGGATTGGTACAAGATTAAAATGGCCGGATGACAACTTTATCTTTAGTGCTGCAGCGAATATTCAATCTTATAACCTCAACAACTATAGAAGTGCGCTTTTTGTCATCGATGATGGATCGATTCTTACGGATGGCCAATACAACAATTTCAGTTTAACATTGAATCTGACAAGATCTACGATCAATGAACCAACCTTTCCCCAATCCGGATCCAGGTTTTCGCTGAACGCTCAACTTACGCCACCGTATTCTTCTTTGAACGATAAGAATTATAACAACCTTGAGCCTCAGGACAAATTCGAATGGCTGGAATACCATAAGTGGAAGTTTGACGCAGAATGGTATTCAAATGTATTTGACAAGTTTGTGATTAAGGCACAAATCAAAGTTGGATTAATCGGATTTTATAACCGCGATATAGGAACCACGCCATTTGACAGGTTCCAGCTTGGTGGCGACGGTCTTTCCAATAGACAAACCGGGTTTCAGGGTTTTGAAATCATATCTTTAAGAGGATATGATGTAGAAGACATCGAGGCTAGTGAAAGCGGTGGAGCTGCAGCATATGATAAGTTTACAGTCGAATTGAGATATCCATTCTCTACCAATCCACAATCAACTATTTTTGCAATGCTCTTTGTCCAGGGGGGTAACGCATGGACCTCACTGAGGGACTTTAATCCATTTGATATTCGAAGATCCGCAGGTGTGGGTGTGAGAATATTCCTACCGATGTTTGGAACACTTGGATTTGACTATGGATTTGGATTTGACAAACCGGACCTTCAATTGACCAATGCAAAATGGACAGATTATGCAAGATTTAGTGTTGTCTTAGGATTTGAACCCGAATAAGGCCCCTTGAATCAATTCATAATAAGAATTACCTTTACGTATCAATAATGAACGACAAGATGAATTTTTTGATTATTGACATAATTATTATTAGGGATATACCGCATCTGTAGCGACTATAAAGAATAAACTATTAAAAGCGCTGGCAGATGTGATTTGTCAGCGCTTTTTCATTTAACGAACAGTGGCAAAAGCCTTTGTTAGAAATAGGATAACCAACATGTATAGAGAATTCAAATCATTAAACTTACCTGAGATAGACCAAGAAGTTCTGCGTTTTTGGCAGGAGCGGGACATCTTCCTGAAGAGTGTGGAAGAAAGACCAAAGGATAAGAGTTTTGTCTTTTATGAAGGACCACCGTCAGCGAACGGAATGCCTGGGATTCATCATGTGATGGCAAGAACAGTAAAGGATATTTTTTGTCGGTTCCATACCATGTTAGGCGAACGGGTTGAGCGCAAAGGAGGCTGGGATACCCATGGCCTACCTATTGAATTGTCAGTTGAGAAAGAATTGGGTATCACGAAAGAAGACATTGGCAAATCCATCTCAATCGCAGAATACAATTGTAAATGCCGGGAAACCGTCATGAGATACAAGGACCAGTGGGATGATCTGACTCGAAAGATGGGGTATTGGGTCGATCTTAATGATCCTTATATCACATTCGAAAACAATTATATCGAATCTGTCTGGTGGTTACTCAAACAGATCTATGACAAGGATCTATTGTATAAAGGCTATACGGTTCAGCCGTATAGTCCATGTGCAGGGACTGGTCTGAGTTCGCACGAGCTCAATATGCCTGGGGCCTATAAAGATGTCAAAGACACCTCGGCAGTAGCGCAGTTCAAAATTGAAAGAGACGAAAAGTCAGAGTTATTATATGAAGGGGTAGATAAAGGAGATGTCTATTTCATTGCATGGACGACAACACCCTGGACACTACCTTCTAATGTAGCACTAGCTGTAGGTGCTAAAATTGACTATGTCAGGGTCAAAACATATAACCCCTATACAAAGGACAGGGTCAATTTGGTCCTCGCTGAAGAGTTATTGAATAAATGGTTTAAACCGGATCAAGGAGAATTGGATTTTGATGCATTTGTTCCGGAAGACAAATTGATCCCGTATGAAGTTACTGCTAGGTTCAAAGGCAGCGAATTCGAAATGATCAATTATGAACAACTGTTACCTTATGTTCAACCTACAGACGGAGACGCATTCAAGGTATTGATCGGAGATTTTGTTTCAACTGCGGATGGCACAGGTATAGTACACATAGCACCATCTTTTGGGGCGGATGATATGCGTATCGGTAAACAATACGGCATGGGGTCCTTGACCCTTGTGGACAGCCAGGGAAAGTTTGTGGACGAGGTAACTGACTTTGCCGGGAGATATGTCAAGAACTACAAAGATGAACCGGACTATCGTAATGTAGATATCGATATCTCAATCAAACTCAAGGAAGAGAATAAGGCATTCAACGTCCAGAAGTATAGTCACAACTATCCCCACTGCTGGCGTACCGATAAGCCCATCCTGTATTATCCATTGGATAGTTGGTTTATCAAAAGCACCGCGGTGAAAGATCGGATGATCGAATTGAACAATACGATCAACTGGAAACCAAAACATACTGGAGAAGGCCGTTTTGGTAAGTGGTTGGAGAATTTACAGGATTGGAATTTATCCAGATCCAGATATTGGGGTATCCCCTTACCGATATGGCGCACCGAAGATGGTGAAAAACAGGTGTGTATCGGATCCATAGCTGAACTAACTGAGGAGATCAATAAAGCGAATGCGAAGCTGGGTCTATTTCAGAAAACACCTGAAGACATTCACCGACCTTATATAGACGAAATCATCCTGGTGAGTGATGATGGTCAACCTATGAAACGGGAGAAAGACCTGATCGATGTATGGTTTGATTCCGGGGCTATGCCATTTGCCCAATTGCATTATCCTTTTGAAAATAAGGAGATGGTGGACGGCGATGAAGCCTATTATCCTGCAGATTTTATCTCTGAAGGGGTAGATCAGACAAGGGGATGGTTCTTTACGCTGCATGCTATTTCGGCCATGGTCAAAGACAGTGTGGCATTCCGCAATGTCGTTTCAACTGGTCTGGTCCTGGATAAGAATGGTGTGAAAATGTCCAAAAGACTGGGCAATGCTGTGGAACCCTTCGAAGCTATTGCAAAGTATGGCGCAGATACGATCCGGTGGTATATGATCTCCAATGCCCAGCCATGGGACAACCTGAAATTTGACCTGGCCGGTGTGGAAGAGGTACGACGAAAGTTCTTCGGAACCCTGTACAACACGTATGGATTTTTCTCGCTGTATGCGAACATCGACAAGTTCAATTTTGAAGAACAAGTTATTCCACTAGAGGATAGACAAGAGATCGACCGCTGGATCATTTCTTTACTCAATTCACTGAAGAAAGATGTCAAAGCCGACTATGCCGACTATGAACCTACTCAGGCGACCCGGAAGATCATGGAATTTGTCGATCGACATTTGAGCAATTGGTATGTACGCTTGTGCAGACGCCGGTTTTGGAAAGGAGAATATGGTCAGGATAAAATCGCAGCCTATCAGACACTCTACGAATGTCTGGCGACAATAGCCCAGCTAATGTCACCAGTAGCACCATTCTTCTCAGAGTGGCTATACAAGAACCTCAACGATGTGACTAAAAAAGGAGATAACGAATCTGTACACCTGGCATTGTATCCGGATGTCGATGAAAAAGCTATCGATAAAGATCTCGAACAACGCATGGACTATGCGCAGAGGATCTCTTCATTAGTATTGTCTTTAAGAAAAGGCCAGAATATCCGGGTTCGTCAGCCACTACAGAAGATCTTATTGCCGATCGTCGATGCATCTTTCCAGACCCAGGTCGAGCAGGTCAAAGATCTCATCTTGGCAGAGGTAAATGTAAAGGACATCGAATATATCACAGATACAGAAGGTATCATCAAGAAGCGGATCAAACCCAACTTCAAAACGCTTGGCCGTAAACTTGGAAAACACATGAAGGCTGCTGCTGGTATTATCACACAAATGGCAGGTGAGGAAATTGCAGAGCTGGAATCGACAGGAGTATATCAGCTGGTCGTAGAGGATACGACGTATGATCTTACCCTGGAAGATTTTGAGATCAGCTTTGATGACATACCGGGATGGCAGGTGGCTATTGATAAGGAGCTGACTGTAGCCCTGGATGTGACATTGACGGATGAATTGATCGCAGAAGGCACGGCCAGAGAATTGGTCAATCGTATCCAGAATATCCGGAAAAACAAGGACTTTAACGTCACCGACCGGATTAATGTTCTTGTAGAAGATCACGATGCTGTCAAAGCAGCGATCATGAAGCATAAGGATTATATCTGCAATGAAACATTGGCGACTAATTTGGATCTAAGAAATCATCTGACAGGTGAGAAAATTGATTTGACGGATGGTGTGGCTGTTGTGATTGATGTTCGGTTGAATTAGTTTATTCTTTCGAGTCGAAAAGATAATCGATTCGATTCATTTGACTATGTACTCTAAATTCTGATGCTCCAATATCCAGTTTCACTAAGACCGACTCTACTAAGTGATAATGCCTCTTCAAAGGACAAGTTTGGATTATTTGCTTGAAGAATATTAGCTATTTCATTAACATACTGAAACCCCATTGTTAAATTTCCGGTGTGATCCATTGAAAATAGTGGAAACATTTTATCAATTCATTTTGAGCCTTAAACGATGAGGATGAATTAAATCAGGAATATTTTATTTGACTTTCGGTAAAAGGTTAATATTATCATTGGATAACATCTTCTTTTCAACTAGAAAATTGAAATACCTCATTTTGAGGTAATCGCGTATTAGTTTCTCAGTTCCTATAATTTTTATTCTTTCGTTTATTTTCAACGCATGTTTTCGACTAAAAAGTCTTTTAGAAAAGGTTACATTAATTTTAGAAAAGTCTATTCGAGACAAATTCTTAATCTTTAGTTTATATCCTGCAATACTAGTGTTATAAGATTTGTCAAATAGAAAATCATTTCCAAATATTAGGTCCAGCGAATTAATTTCATTTTTACATTTGTATTCACCAGAATTACACAAGTTTATTACTGAAATGAAGTCAAGAAAATGTGCAACAATTTCATTGTCGGAGATAAAATTATTTGCTTTGTAAAGTGGGAGTGATTTTATAGCAATATTGATATTAAATGAATTCGTTAATTCGTTAATTTTTACACTACTTAGCAAAGTATCTGTGCAGTAATGCGAGTCAAAACAAAATGAAATATAATATTTTGTATTGGAGTAATCTTCTTGACTAAAAGAAAAGATTGCGCAAAAAAGTAGAATACTTGTGGTAATGATGATTTTCATTTTATTAATGTGCTTTACAATGGCTTAGTGAAAACTGCTTAACAGTCACCCCAAATTGTTGCGTATAATCTATCCTCACAGGTTTCATCAGTTGTTATAGAAATAGCTGGTAGAGTCGTATCTGTCCAATCAAAAGTCCAAATAATTTGATAATTCGTGTTTCTTGTTGTTCTTGATGGTTGGGTGTCTATAATAAATCGTCCCCTATAATGTGCCAGACTTATGTGGATAGGACATCCATCGTAAGATGAACTTGCGTTTATACTTGTCGTATTATCGAAATAATCTCTTAGATCAATGGGATAGTAAGTTCTTGTTTCACAAAAGAATTGATGAACCGCATTTAGCACTTTTAGAAGTTGATTGATGACCTCTTTTTCGGAAGATTTAACCATATCAATTTTTGGAATTCCCTGAACTTGTAATATACCATATGGGTTTACGAGAAAAGTCAATTTTTTTAATAATGGTATACCATACAATGGTTGAATGATGGAAGTAGTTCCACCTCCAGTTCCACCTAGATCAGAAGTATTAGTGCTTTCTCCCGACAATCCAGGAAGTAGGTCACCATCACTGCAGACCCATTCATAATCGACACTTACAAGGATGGGATCTGAATAACTATATTGTCCTCCGACGTAAATATCCCAATCTTGCCAATACTCAACAACATAATATGTGCAGGATTTGGCATTGTGCTTACTTTTCAGAAGTTTAACTATGCTACAATCAATTGCACCGGTTAAATCAAAATCGAAGAGAATAAACTGTAGCAAAACAAATTCGTAAGATAACTCCCTACTTAAGTTTCGTATATCTGCGCGTTTCCTGTAAGATTTCAATTGTCTTTTATCCATAATTTTAAATTGCAGACCTCCTTTCTCATTAAAATAGACAATCAGTATAGCTTGCAATTTTGCGCTTCTTTGCGCTAATATTGGAATAAATACCAATCTAATATCATCTTTTGAAAAGTCCCGGGCACCATCCCAATATGGATTTCCAAAGCGGCTTTGGAACCGTTGCGCTGTACCTGGTCTTTCAAGAAACCAAGTGCGAACTTCGTGAATATTAGCAGATAGATCTCCCTGTCCCGATTTGGCCGCAGATATGGATATACATGTATTAAAATAAAAACAGTCGAGTTCTTCAGAGAAACTGTCCTGGGGAATTTTAAACTGCCCCAGAATGTCATCAAACTCATTTTCAGGACCCAAATCCGATTTGTGACAACCAACGTTAACAAGGAAAAAGCAAAAAATCGCAAGAATAATTCCGTTTTAGAAAACGGAATTATTGGTGAATTTAGAATTCAACATAGGAATAAGAGTGTTATAGTGAATGATAAAGAAAGGGCATAGCTATGGAATTTCCAAAAGTAATCTTAGGAAAATGGTCATATGTAGAGACTATTTAACAGGTGAGAAAATTGATTTGACGGATGGTGTAGCGGTGGTGATTGATGTAAGGTTAAATGGGACCGGATGAAGTATTATGCAATAGCCTAGTTCGAGGCCCTGTCTTTTAAAGAGACGTCAAATCAATCTAAAAAATTTCTGTATAGAGTTGATCAGTAACTCGCCATGTTCCTCGATCTTTTTTGTATAGCAGGACCACAGATTCCATTCCATCAGACAAGCTTATACGACAATATAGAATGCCTTGATTTTTAGCATGAACAAAATTTGAGAATGTAAACCTACAAGGTCGATTGGTGTATTCTTCTGGTACAACAAACTCTTTAGCAATCATCCTTTTGGAATTGAAGTTAATTTCATCTGTAAGTGGTAAATTATCTATTTCAGGGTTGAAAATTGAAAATCTATCCTTAAACATTGAATTAGAGAGACTCTTAAGTTTTGAATTGTCTACTATGCTATCTAATTCGAAACTTGAGCACAAATAAACAAACCTAGTACTATCGACGATTCCCTCTTGAGAGGGAGGATAAGGAATTTTGGTAATACTTTCCGATATGTAATGAATAGCATTATAAAATAACTGATCGGATTGTATGGATCTTTCGGATTTACAACCTGAAATCAATAATAAGAATAAATGAAAAAAAACGAGCTTAATGGTTAATCCTTGCATAATGTACTCATGGATAAGACAGTATTTCTAATCGTACTATTTTGTGCAGGAATGGTTTGTACTAAGTCAGTTGCATATTTACATAATCTTCGTATAGATGCAAATATCTCCAGTGAAGCAAATATCTTTAGGCTTGAATGTGACCGTCAGCGTGTCTGAATAGAAATCATTATACCACGAAGTATCCTGTTCCAGATTTTCAAAATGAAAGATCTTAAAGTTGCCACCACCATGGCCATCAGCGATGATATCGAAACCGCAGTCAGTTTTACCCTTGAGTTTGATTTTCATCCGGGATATATATTTGTCTTTAACATGGACAGTAAGGGAGTTTTCAACATTTGGACCATTTATTCGCATACATCTTTTTTGAAATTATCTATCAACTGTATCCCATTAG
>JAHHJQ010000030.1 GCA_018680005.1 Bacteroidia bacterium
GATGAATTCCAACAGTTTTGTGGAATCGCTCCCTGGATAGACCCTATACCTGATTTGATTATTATCAAATGGCGTTTTTGCAAATGGACAAAGTCGAAGACCGATCACAAAATTTTGTAGCCAATTACGAGTTCTGAATAAGCATTTAGCCATAAAATCCATGGTTCAAATGTAAGTTTTGAATGTCATTAACATGGTTTTGAATGATTATTAACACTAGCATGGTGCATTTCAAATAGATTTGTGGTAATTATCAAATCTAACCTAAGTTTCAAAAGATGAAATACATAAATATCCTTTTATTCCTCTTGATATATACCGCTTCATTAGGTCAGGGGCAGACCTATCAGAATGAAGAAGGTGAAACTCACTTATGCGGACCCGTAGAAATTGAGGACTTGGAACAAGAGCCATATGCTGAATGGTTTCAATCAAACTACAAGAGCTACAAAATGGATCAATCGACATCGTCTTGGGTTGAAGATCTTAAAAATGTCGATGTGAAAATATTTATGGGTACCTGGTGCAGTGACTCTCAGCAATGGGTACCTGCTTTTGTTCGACTCTGGGATGAATTGGGGCTGGATCGAGGACAGCTCCAGGTAATTACCGTTTATGACACTGAAGAAAACCGCAAACAAAGTCCTGGTGGAGAGGAAATGGGTTTGGGAATTCATCGCGTACCGACTTTTATTTTTGAAAGAGATGCCAAGGAATTAGGGCGCATTACTGAATATCCATACACTGATCTGGAAACGGATGTGAAGCAGATAGCACTTGGAAATCCTCCGGAATCCAATTACAAGACCGCAGCATATGTATATGACCTGGTTGAAACGAAAAGCATTGAGGAAATTGAAAGTGAGCTTGACGATCATGTCAGCGGGCTCTCTGCCTACTCTTATGACAGCGATGAATTGATAAATTTGGGCTACGTATATCTAAGATCTGGAATGCTAGATAAAGCGAAAATGGTATTTAGAATCAATTCCCTTTTATTCTCTAATGAAGCCAATGTATATAACAGTTATGCAGAAGCGCTATTGAAGAACGGTGAAAGAGATTTGGCAATTGAGTCCTATAGAAAGGTATTGGAATTGGATCCCGAACATAAACACGCCAAGAAACAGCTAGCAAAACTAATCGTGAAGAAATAGGATTGATTTAAAGTGCATCGGTGCAGAACTTCTGCCATATCCAAATACATAATTCTGCATTTCCCATATATTTGCGCACCGTATTATTTCGGGATGTGGCGCAGTCCGGTAGCGCACACGGCTGGGGGCCGTGGGGTCGCAGGTTCAAATCCTGTCATCCCGACAAAAAAAGGCATCGATAAAACTATCGATGCCTTTTTAAGCTCTGGTGGGCTATACTGGACTCGAACCAGTGACTTCTACCCTGTCAAGGTAACACTCTAAACCAACTGAGTTAATAGCCCGGTTTTAAAAGTTTTGGCTTCAACCCTGTCATCCGCCTGAGGCGGACCAAACCAACTGAGTTAATAGCCCGGATTATTCGGACTGCAAATATAGTCCAACAGCATAAAAAAATGCTTTTACCCGCATTAAATCGAATGTTTTTAAGCTTTTTTTAATGGGGTCTATATTATTGAACTCCTGTAAATGCGGAATTATTTCCTTAACTTTAATAGTTAATCTCTCATTATAAAATCATAACCCCATTAGTTTATGGCGCTAAATAATCCATCAGAAGAGTTGCAACCATCAGAGCAGCCCGAAGTCCAGAATATGGATGATCAGATGGAAGAGATGACTCAGCAGAATGAAAAGCCCACCAAAAAATCCACAGCCTCAGGAGAGACCCAAGAGGAACTTTCAGGAGATGTAAAAGCGATTCAGGAGAAGCTTTTGACTATTAATGACAAGGTCAATACAATAAAAAGTAAGCAATCCAAAAAGAAGAAACGGGAACTTAAACAAGCCAAAAAGGCTTTGAAGATGTTGGAGGAGCTAGAGAAGTTGAAATCAAAGAAATTAAAATTAAAGGAACAGGAAAGGGAATTGGAGGGCGAGTTTTTATCAAAAAATGCAGTAAACATCCTTCGCACAGTACTACGAAACAATATAGACCTGACCAACATTGCTGACAATAAGGCCAATGTTCTTTTAAGTTTAAATGCCTTGATGTTAACCTTTTTGGTTCCTCTGACTGTTCCTTATTTTGATAGGATCAAAGCTTTAGGTTTGGGAATTCCATTGATTTTTATGGCACTGACTTGTTTAGTCACAATATATATAGCTGTGCATGTGCTTAAACCGGGAAAGCTTAGCAGTCAAAAAGTGGATTTCAAAACTGCTAAAGTGAGTCCGTTTTTTTTTGGAAGTGCAAAGAATATGACACAAAACGAATTTTTGGAATATTCCGAAAGAGTACTCAGCGATCAAAGATTATCTGAATCATTCATTTCGAATGATTTTTATCATATAAGTGTTCGGCTAGCCGAAAAAATGAAAATGGTCCGAAATGCTTTCAATATTTTCATATATGGCATGTCCTTTACGATCATTATCATCATCATCATGTTAATTCTTAATTAGTTATAATGCGTTTATTTTTTTTATTACTCAGTTTTATTCTTTCTGCTCCGTTATTTGCTGATGATGCAGTAAGACCTGTCGCTGAATATAACGACGGTCCATATATCTTCCTAGAGAGCACTGTTCATCAGACCGTATGGGTGGCCGGAGGCGAATTGAAACAAAAAAACTACCCCAAAGGAGAACTGATTGAATTTGAAGAACCCGCTCTTCCAAGTATCACAGTCAGTCCGGCAACAAAATGGACTTCAAAAGCAAGAACAAAATATAAGACAGACCAACCCATAGTCGCATTAAGCGATATTCACGGGCAATACAATGTTTTTCGGAATCTACTAAAACGACACGATATCGTAGATAGAAATATCAATTGGTCTTTTGGTGAGGGCCATCTGGTAATTGTCGGTGATGTAATGGATAGGGGAGAGCACGTCATGGAATGTCTGTGGTTGATATATAAGCTCGAAAAACAGGCGGAAAAGGCCGGAGGTAAAGTTCATTTTCTTCTGGGCAACCATGAACTCATGGTGATGAATGGTAATATTGACTATATCCATCCCAAGTATCGCTATACCGCTGCATTACTGGAAAGACCATATCATGATTTATTTGCCAAGAACACTGCCCTTGGAAAATGGCTGTCCAGTAAGAATGTAATTCTTCAATTGAATGATAAACTTTTCGTTCATGGTGGACTTTCGCAACAAGCCATGTCTCTCGGTCTTTCATTGAGTGATATCAATTATCTATTCAAGGAGAAGATGTACTATGGTATGTATGACGAGATCAACCGCGATCCTCAGCTTCAAACCTTGTACTATGGTGACGGCCCGTTGTGGTATAGGGGGTATGCCTATCCATATTCAATCAATACCAGCCAGGTTGATCAGTTGACAAAGAAACTTAAGGTGAACAACATCATAGTTGGCCATACTTCTCTTTCAAAAATCAAAGGGCTCTATGACAATCGAATCATTATGATCGACTCCAGTATCAAAATTGGATCAACCGGTCAGATGTTGAAAATCGAAGGAGACAAACTCTCAGTCGCTGAGTATGATGGAAGGTTGACTCCACTGATATCTGAAGAAAAGAAAGAAGATGAGCGTCAATCCCTTTTTGAATATTTGTATAATTCGGATAAGGTCGTTGTCAATCTATCTGAAAGCTACAAGACAGTAAAGCAGAATTTTGAAAAGGATGAATCAGAGACACCCGGCGTGATCAGCATTACCGCCGATAAGGATCAGTTTGTATTCAATGCAAAATTTGAATTGGGTGGCAAATCCAGAAGAAAAATATGTAGCTATCCTCCAATCAAGATAAATTTCAAAAAGCAAGAACTTGAGGATTTCAATTTCCACAGAGCTAATGATCGCATAAAATTGGTTATGCAATGTAAGGGCACTAAGTCTATGGTCAATGCAATTAAAATGGAGAAGTTGATTTATGATCTATATGAAGTGGTAAGCCCATATGGACACAGGGCAAAAATGTCAATTGTCAATGTCGAAGGAGAGAAATCCTATCAGGAAGCATTAATTCTTGAAAGTGATGATGATCTGTGCATGCGGACCGATACCAGACGTTTGAAAGTGAGCACGATCTCCACTGATGTCGTTGATCGTCCTTTGTATATCAAAATGGTACTATTCCAGTATCTGATCGCCAATACAGATTGGTCTGCCAGAAAAGGTCATAATACAGACCTGTTTATGAGAAATAGCGATTCAACGATGATCGTGATCCCTTATGATTTTGACTATGCCGGAATAATCAATACGGATTATGCAATTCCTTCAGAAAAGCTTCCTATTGCCTCTGTAACAGAGAGACATTTCATGGATAAGAATATTACTGAGGAAGAACTAAATGCAGCGATCGATTTCTATATAGAAAAGGAAACCGACTTCTTCGCAGTCGTTGAGAACGCTTCATTTATGGATGAGAAGACAAAGAAACGTGCAAATTCATTTATCCAAAGTTTCTACAAGATCATCAAAGACGAGAAAAAGGTCAAACGACAAATTAGGCAGTAACATAAAAAATATATCTAAGTTATTGGTTGGAATATGAGCAGAGCCACTGCTGGCATCTATCTCGTTTCTCTTGGGATATTTCCGTATTTTCAGCATATGACTGAAAACGAATGAAGACAACCTGGTATATTTTTTTGCTTTTTATTTTCACTCCGATCTTTGGATGGTCACAAACCAGCGTATTAGATTCATTAATTAATGCTTTGCCTGAAGAACGGGATTCTGCCCATTATGCGCATCTCTTCAAAATTGCAGCCGAACAAGACAAGACGGACAGAGCAGCATCATTGCCCTACTATCAGGAAGCTATCGAAATTGCAATAGGACTGAATGATACTAGAAAAATGGCTGAAGCCAACAAATTCAAAGGTGTCAATTATCTATATTCAGGTCAGAATCAAGATGCCAAAACCCACCTTGATGAATCTACAAAGTTGTATGCCTCTTTAGGGGATACCTTGAATATAATACGGAACAATACCAACATCGCTCTGATTTTTCAGCGTATGAATGAATACGAGAAAGCCACCGAGATGTATTATAAGGTGATTGAGGATTCCAAGAGCATCACAGAATGGATAGAAGTTATCATTGCCAAAGTAAATCTGGCCTCACTTCTCATTGATCAAAATGATCATGCACAAGCATTAAGACATCTTAACTCGATAGATCAGGATTACGATCGATATGTTGACAAGGTATGGGCAGAGCAGCATCCAGATGATACGCCTATTGAGGGCATTAAATATTATCTGAGCCCAGAAGAAATGAAGGTCTTGATGGATGCAGATCCGGATTTAAGCTATACACAAATCCTTTATCCATCTGTCTACATCAATCAGGGGATATGTTACAAAAATCTAGAGCAACCAGATTCGGCATTTCTATATTTGGAGAAAGCAATTGAAACATCTGGGGGAACTCCCTATATCACCTCCTACGCCTATAACAATATTGGTGAGATCTATGAGGTCAACGAAGAATGGGATGAAGCACTGGTCAATTTTAGAGAAGCACTTGCAGGATTTGAATCGATAAATAACATAAGAGGAAAGATATTTTCAACCAACAACGTAGGAAAGGCACTTATTGAAACCGGGCAGACAAAAGAAGCAGAACCCTATCTGAAAGAAGCGCTTCGAATGGCCAGTGAGATCAACTTCAAAGAAGAGATAAGAGATGCACATAGTAATCTGGCCAAATTTTATGCTTCCAACGGTTCTTATAAGCAAGCCTATATAAACCATGAATTATATAGCAGTTATAAGGATTCAATTACCAATGAAAGCCGGATCAGCGCGATTCAGGAATGGGAAACCAAATATGACACCCAGAAAGAAAGAGAAGAGGTGGCCCGACTAGCATTAGAGAATGAGTTCAAAACAAGAAGACAGCAGAGCCAATTGATCATATTCATCTTTGGTATCCTTTTCTTGATCGGTCTGGGCCTATACCTCTATACGCGATATCGACTCAAAAAACAAGAAGAAGTTGCAGCGTACGAAAGAGAAACTAATCAAGCTATGGCCAAATTCGTTCCAATGGAATATGTGCGATCATTGGGGCGCGATAATGTCAAAGATGTACAATTGGGAGACCAGGTAGAAAAAGAGGTTACGGTGGTGTTTACGGACATACGTAATTTCACTTCAATCTCAGAGCGAATGACTCCAAGTGAGAACTTTCTGTTCGTAAAGCGTTATGTCGAACGTATGAGCCCTCTCATTCACAAAAATGGAGGCTTTATCAATCAATACCTGGGAGATGGTATTATGGCAATTTTCCAAAATACTCCTGCCGATGCGCTCAGAGCATGTCTTGACATGCAGGAAGCCATTAAAGCCTATAACATCGAAGAAGAAGAAGAAGGCCGGGATCCAATTAAAGTAGGTATGGGAATGCATACGGGAATGTTAGTCATGGGTATCATCGGTGATAGTAATCGTAAAGATGCCGCTATCATTTCTGATACCGTCAATTCTGCAGCAAGAATGGAATCGCTCACCAAATCATATGGCAGTAATATCATCCTGAGTCATGAATCATACGAAAAGCTGGATACTGATGAATTTGTCTGTCGAGGCCTGGGTGAGGCCCGTGTCAAAGGAAAGAGCAAGCCATTGAGAATATTTGAATGTCTCAATAACGAGAACCCTGATCAAATTCAGAGGAAAAAGCAATTCCAGAAAGAATTTGATGCAGCAGTTGGAGCATATTTCGAAAGAGATTTTAATAAGGCTGAAAAGATATTCAATCAAATATATAAGGCCAATCCCGAAGATTTAGTGGTATATTCATTTTTGAAAAGAGTAGACCAATATGTTGAAGACCAGCCGGTCGAAGGACTTAAAGATCAAAAATACAACAAGGTGAATTAGATTTTTGTGACATAGCAAATTTCCATGTTTTTCCCATTCCGTTTATCCTGAACCCTTTACGCCATACGTTTTTTTGCCATACGTGAGAAGTGGAAATTTCAAGAATTAACAATTCCTTGACAAGTCAGCGGGATCACGGTATTTTAACCCGTTATTAGAACATTTGAACAACACAAATTATAATTAGAACACATCATGGATACTCCAAAGTTATCAATCAAATGGATATTGATATGCCTGCTCTGCTTACCTATCATAAGCCAGGACATGAGCGCGGCCGACTCTTCAGAACCTTCTTCGGAAGAGGAAATTGTATTACCACCAACGGATAATCCTATTATGATTATCCGTTGTCGGAGGTTTGTGAATTTCACATCAAATGAATCCAAAGCATCTGCATCGAAGGAAATCGATATGCCTTGTCCGGAAGGTTATATGCTTGGGGTAAATGGAGGATGCATTCCAGATTGTTCGGCTGCATATGGACAGTATGGTATTAATTGGATATATGATTATGCAAGCGGCAATTGCATACTTCTTTGCGAGGATGAAGGTGGCGGATTTTTTGAATGCCTTGAATTGTGTTATCCAGAAACTCCTCCGATAATTGATTTTACATCATCAAGCCCCAAAAAGGCATCTGCCGCAAAAATTGCAGATTGCGATCCATGCCCACCGAATTGGATATTAGTCAATGAAGGAACGGATAACGAGCCATCCTACGAGTGTTTCACCGAATGTTTTGATGGAGAGGTATTGGTAAACTTCGATCCTCCACAATGTCCAGACAATGGATCTGATGAACGTATTCCAGTCGAATTGTGCCTTACTTCTGCTACGGGTACTCCTTTTGAAGATGGAGTTTATGTTCCAATTGAATCAATAGAGAATTGTTTTGATGGTCAAGGGGATGCTTGGTTGGATATTTTTGAAGCTACTAACCCTGGAGCTGAGGCTGGATTTGGTCCAGCTCTTGATGGCCAAATCTGTATAACCTTTGACTTTGATCCAACGAATCCCATTATTATCAATTTGGATAATGCTCAAGAACTAGAAGTTCATGTTTGTACTGATCCTATCCCAACAATGGGACAATGGGCATTATTTATATTGGGATTATTGATGTCAGCTCTTGCGGTAGTGTATATAGGAATACAAAATAGAGCGAGAGCATAAAAAGAAACAAACCTTACTTTTCATAAAAAAGCCCTGTCGAATCATTTTCGACGGGGCTTTTTGTTTTAGATACGCTGTATTCGTCTATTCTTCTTCGTTACGATCGAGAATCTCTTCCACCTTTTCTTCGATACGATCACCCACGACATCGATTACTGCTCTGGCGGTATCGATAACATCCGTTAATGACTCACCTAAGGCTGCTGAGATAGCACTGAGCATGGTTTCTTCAGGTACCTTAGCTTTTTGCTGCGTTTCTTTCGCGGCTTTTATCTGTTCAGCTGCTTTTTTCAGTTCTTCTTCTTTTTCAGCCATACTGGCCTTATTGGCTTCTATCTCCTTAGCTACTTTTTCCTTGGCAGCTTCTTTCGCGGCCTTGACTTTCTCTTCATGAGCTTGCCGCTCTTTGATCTTTTCCATCTTCTTTTCCAGCTCATGTTGTGTTTTGAGCATGTCCTCCAACTTGGCCTTTTTAGAGTTCAACCTTTCTTCGATCATCATGATTTTGGCCTGACGGATCTGTTGCTCCAGCTGGCCATCGGACGAGTCAGCACGCCTGGACTGGAATTTCATTTCATGTTCGTCTCTTCCAACAGAACTCTTCATCTTATTGATGGCAGCGATCAATCCATTATATCTTTTCTGAATTCTTTCCAGTGCCGAGTAACCGGATCCCTTATCACCAAATCGCTTCTCCTTTACCACTTTGAATGCCTTGTCTAGCTTTTTCCAAACTTGAGAGCGATGAGATTTGGTCAGCTTGGCATCCTTAAATTTTCTTTGGAGATCTTTGAGTTCTTCAAACAATCCTTGCAATCTGGCATCTTTCTCTACCTTTTCTTCGATCACATCCAGTTTTTCATTGAAGAACTGCTGCATCTCGGTAGATTTCTCTTTGAACTCCTTCTCAAATTCAGACCGCTTTTCTTTTAGCTTTGAGAAAAGTCCATTCACATCATTTTTGAGATGGTTGGCATGTTCTCTGAGCAAATCGCGGTTGTGGATTCGATCCTGTACTTTTTTCCAAAAATCAACTAATCGATTCCACTCTTTTCGTTCAAAGGCGGTAAGTGATTCAATAGCTTCTTTGATATCATCCAATTCTTCATTAAATGCCGAGCTAAGTTTAGCTGACAAGACAGCAAAATGCCATTCGGTCTGTGCTCTTTTGATGACATCAAATTTATCCACAGTAAATCCATCAGGAACCATAGATTCTGTAACCTTCAGGTCTGCTATCAGCTCAGTAGGATTGTCGGGTAGGACAACTTCTTTATAGTGTACCCAATCTTTTTCAATGGATTGATAAATAGTTTCGGTGATCACAGATTCAGGAAAAATAAAGTTCTTGACTTTGTTCTCCTGTTCTAATAATTCAAATGTGATCAGTACTTTTTGGTCTTCGGAATTTTTGCCCCACAGGGCCATTCTTTTTTTCATCGTTGCGGTGGTTATTCACAAATTACACAGTGTTTGCGATCTAGGGATCGACTTTCGATACAACAATTTAGCTTTTATACTAAAGTCGTGCTTGTTCTTATCAGTTTATTTTGATGTAGATATTCGCTTATTTGTACAGCATTGGTAGCAGCACCCTTTCTTAAATTATCGGATACTATCCACATATTCAAGGTATTGGGTTGGGATTCGTCCTTTCTGATCCTACCTACAAATACTTCATCTTTTCCATTTGACAAGAGTGGCATTGGATAAACATTATTTGAGGGTTCATCCTGAACCTCAATGCCATCGGTATTCGACAGAATTTCCACTACCTTTTCTATATCAAACGAATTTTTGAATTCAATATTGACACATTCAGAATGTCCACCTTTGACCGGAACACGAACAGCAGTAGCGGTGATTCCAATAGCATCGTCATTCAGGATTTTTCTTGTTTCGTGGACTAGCTTCATTTCCTCTTTGGTATATCCATTATCCCCGAATACATCACAATGTGGCAAACAGTTTTCAAAAATAGGATGTGGGTAGGCATCATCCGGATTTCCTATAGAACCATTTCTTTCATTGTTATATTGATCAACGGCTTTCACTCCTGTTCCGGTTATTGATTGATAAGTTGAAATCACGAGTCTTTTAATACCATATTTCTGATGAAGTGGGGCCAATGCCATCACCATCTGAATAGTAGAACAGTTAGGGTTGGCAATGATTTTGTCCGAATGGGTCAGCCCTGAAGCATTGATTTCAGGAACGATCAATTTCTTTGTGGGATCCATCCTCCATGCAGAGGAATTGTCGACAACGGTTGTTCCAACGTCTGCGAATCGTGGTGCCCATTCTTTGCTTATCCCTCCACCTGCAGAAAATATGGCGATGTCTGGTCTTTCAGATACTGCCTGTTCCAGACCAATGACTTTATATTGTTTTCCTCGAAATGATATCTCCTTTCCTATTGATTTCGCAGATGCGACAGGTAAGAGTGTTGTCACCGGAAAATTTCTTTCCTCAAGAACTTCTAGCATAACGGTACCGACTAAACCGGTTGCTCCGACCACTGCTACTTGCATACTTTTAAATTGATGTATTTATGAATGTTAATACTGACTCGAAAAAGAATTCAAAGATAACGGGATGCCGGCTTTATTGCCAGAATCCTTCATCTTTAGAGCTTCAATAATATTGTCATCACATACGATGCCCAATTTCATCAGAATAGTTTTCTTATTAGCGGGTATCAATTCATTATCGAATTTGGTCATCGCTCAGGTTGTTGAACCATACGATATTCTGATCAACGAAATTATGGCAGATTTTAATCCATCAGCTGGATTACCTCAGTTTGAATGGGTTGAATTGTACAATCGGACATCTAAGGGAATAAATTTGAAGGATTTTCAATTGTCGAGTGGCTCCAGTCCAAAACAGCTTCCGGAGTTTATTCTGGCTCCAGGAGCATATGTGCTAGTCGCCGATGATAGCAATATTGCGGAACTGGCGATTTATGGTGATATAATAGAGGTCAGTTCCTTTCCTGGATTATCCAATTCTGGAGATGTCGTTACCCTAAAAGATCAATTAGGTCAAATTATCCATGAAGTCCGTTATACAACCGCCTGGTACAAAGATGATGAAAAGGACAATGGCGGTTATACCTTGGAATTGATCAATCCGGAAAACCCGTGCCTATTAGAAAAAAATTGGACGGTTTCTTTGCATCCGCAAGGTGGGACACCTGGAATTCAGAATTCAGTTTACAATCCCACATCTGTCAATTCTGGTCCATTAGTATTATCAGCTGTAGCTTTGAGCAACACACAAATCATAATTCAATTCGATCGTGAATTGGGTATAGATTTCAATGAAATGCAATTCGACTTATTTCCATTTATTGATATCGTCGATATTGAATTTGGGTCTTCATCAGATCAAATCTTGTTGACAGTTGCTCAGTCCATGGAGATAAATAGGGTCTACAACTTGGAGATTGCAGCAAGCCTTGAGGATTGTCTTGGTAACATACGATCGAATGCGCAAGAGGCGAAAATTGTTGTTCCTGCACCATTGGGTCAGGGGGATATAGTGATCAATGAAATACTTTTCAATCCCATCGGGGATGAATCCGATTATGTCGAGCTGTATAATAAGAGTGATAAATATCTGAATCTAAGCAGTTTGCGTATTGGGAATATCAAGCAGGATGGTAGTGGTACAATTAAAGGTGTAAATCAAACAATATTGTTACCTCCCCGGGATTTATTGGTATTCACGGAGGATGGAACAGGTATCTCTCAAAGATACCCGGCTGCCTTTCCTGATAAAATATTTGTGGTAGATCTACCTTCATTTAACAACTCTGACGGTAATGTCTCAATATTCGGCATCATTGGTAACGAGGAGCTGACACTGGATTCTATGAATTACGATGAAGATATGCATCATCCGTTTATAGATAATTTTGATGGAATCGCCCTGGAAAGAGTAGATTATAAAACTTCTTCAACTTCCAGGACCAATTGGCAATCTGCATCAGCAAGCACTGGCTATGGAACCCCTACCTTGCCAAATTCTCAGGCAGTATTTACGACACCGTCTGAAGCTTATAACATCGATTTAGCATCCAGGATGTTTTCTCCGAATGGAGATGATATGGCGGATGAATTATCGATAAACTTTGAAATGGACAGATCGGATTATCTGGCCACAGTAGATGTATTTGATAAATATGGCCGGTTTATAAGACGCATTGTATCCAACCAACTTTTAGGACGTCAGGATAATATATATTGGGACGGCCTTAATGAAGAGAATCATATATGTAAGGCTGGCGTATATGTTATATTTGTACGATTGGTAAGAAGTGATGGTTTTGTGGCAAACAAGAAACTACCATGTGTCCTAGCGATAAAGCTATAAATTGAACTTACGAAATCGAGACTTTGAAGAAAGTACAAAATTCCAGGATCCTTCAGAATACAATCGCTTTGGGATTGCTAATGATTACCCTCATGGTAATTTTTAACGCCCAGCTTAATATCCTGAAATGGATTACTAATTACGGTGTTCAAATCATGTTAGGAATGCTGATTCTAGGCTTTCTGTTTTTCATTTTCGGGCAAGAACGTTTAATGTTTTCGAGTTTGATCTGCTGTGCTTTTTTATGTCTTTTTCTTCAGAGATCGGCCAATAAACATCTCGTATTGCCGAATCCTTCAATTGGAAGTGCGATCAAAATTGCACACGCCAATCTGACCAATATAACAGGGAATCTGGACATGGCTCTTGAGGAAATTTCGAAGACAGATGCAGATATCATTTCATTGCAAGAGGTCAACTTTTCACTTAACGAGAGGATTCAAGATATTTTTTCTCAGGATTATCCCTACATGACTAGACCGATGAAAGAAAATGATTTCTGGTCCGTAGCAGTTATGTCGAAATCTGCCTTTCAGGGACTCGACACTTTCTATTATGATGGCATTCCTAACATTCATGCAAAAATCACATTGGATAACGAAAACAGACCTATCCATATCATAAGTGCATACCTCCTTCCTCCATTTACCGATCCATTAGGTAATTCGTTCCAAGAGCATTTGGATATAATTGCTTCTAAGAGGAGATCTTTAACTGACCCCTATTTGGTTTTTGGTGATTTCAACGTTGCGGGATGGTACGATGAAATTTTGGATTTTAGAGAACAAGCACAGTTAATGGATAGTCGTCGCGGTTATATGCCGGCGGTAAACAATTTGTTTGGCTATCCCGTTGATCACATTTTCTATTCAGATCAATTGAAATGCATAGGTTTCGAGATCATCAAAGATCAGGATTCGCAAGAGATTGGCATCCTTGGAACTTATCAATTTGATGAAGAATTCCTGAGTGGTTTATATTGATTGTCCTTGCTTAGGCATAATTCATGCAGTTTTCTGATAATATTTTCAGATAACAATTCGTCTTTGCAAAGAACGATACAAGCTTTCATGAACACTCACCAATACATTCTTAGAATCTTTGTTGTCGTCTTGTTGTTCTTGATACCTTTTCTGTGTTGTAGTCAGGAACAGCTCGGACTGAGAATGGATAATTATCAAGGCATCCACTCTGTGTTTCTAAATCCTGCAAACGCAGCTACGCAGGAACTTGGTTGGAATCTCAATCTGATTGCTGCAGGAGCATTCGTGGAAAACAATTATGCCTTTCTAAAAAATACCAGTTTCCTAAAAGCTATCAACTCCAATATCGTGTATGCTTCTGATGTTCCCCCGGACTGGACACCAGAAGATGGAGAAGTGGTGCTGGATTTCAATGAGATGGATAGCAAGAAGTTTGTAGATTTCAATGGATTCATAACCGGTCCGTCTTTTTTGGCCCATTTAAATGAGCATCATTTCGGGGTGTTTATCAATTATAGATTCCATGGCGCAGAACAGGACCTTGATCAAGACCTTGGGTACTATACCAATTCAAATATTCCTTTAGGTCAACCATTCGATGTCGACCGAACTCAATTTGCTGCTATGCTCTGGAGAGAAATAGGAATTCATTATTCTTACTCCAAGGCCACTTATTTTGGTGAAATATCGATTGGAACTAATCTGAAGTATTTAAATGGATTGGAAGGGCTAGTTGCGGATTCCAAACAAATATCAATACTGCAAAGAATTGCACTGGAGGAATTGGAAGCAGTTGGGGTCGATGCAGAAATCATTGCCACCAGTCCAGTCCTGGATCAGGATAATATTGCTGATCAAAGCAGAGGCAATGGACTTGGGATGGATTTCGGAATATCTGCAATCTTTAGGGATTATGAGGATTCATATCGACTGAAAATTGGCCTTGCGGTGAATGACCTGGGTAAAATCACTTTTGATAATGCTGTAGAGGCCCATGTGTTTCAATCATTAAATGATATCACATTCTTTAAGAA
>JAHHJQ010000035.1 GCA_018680005.1 Bacteroidia bacterium
GTTATTATGTAGGCAATTGTAATTGTTGTTGCCGTAGCGATGAAACGCCAAGTAATGCCTTTTAGAACAGATCTAATATGTGATTCCTTGGGATATTCTTGCATCCAGATTCATTACTTTTATTTAAAGGCCGAAAATTACAAATTCTTTGATCAAAAAATATGAGGTGTTCACACCTGATAATTATATTTCCAAACTACTATTCATGAGGAGAATACATATTAATCAAAATTGAAATAGGGCCCTATATTTTTGAGCTCTTCTTCTGTGAGAAATCCAAGACGAATAATGTCCTCTACATCTCGCAATCTTCTAATGCCTGAAATGAAATTACAAAGGTCATATGCCTGATTATAGCTGATATATGGGTGAGCCTGGAGTTCTTTGATCGACGACTGATTGACACTAATCTGTCTGAGTTCAACACGATCTAGAATTAGAAACTCAAGAATGGACTGATATACAGAATCCGGAAAATTTCGAGTTTCCCGAATCTGATCAATCGAATGAAATCCACCCAGCTTCTCTCGATAATTTACTAGTTGCTTTGCATAATATGGTCCAACGCCATGGAGTAATTGAAAATCCTCTGCATTTGCCTTATTGATTTCAACATGCAGATTTTTGATTACGGAAGGAACCACTTCAGCTTCTTTTATCTCGTGGTTGGAGAATACGGTAAATGGTGATAATTCATCAATTTTGTCAGCACTCAATCCGTAAATAGCATCTAAATCTTCAATCTTTTTAAAGACTGCACCGCTTTTCCTGAATTTCACCCATGTTTCAGCAACCTTGGCAGACACTCCTAATAGTTCCAAGGAATCCTGAGAAATATGGTTGGGATCAAAATCAAAATATTGTGGTTCCAAAACAAGGCTTTTTGATTCGAATGACTCATCTGCATCTGGTGTTTCAAAAATCAAAAAAGATGACAAAGACGCAACCAACTCATCAGTAGACCCAAAAAGCTTTTTTATATCGTCCATGGATCTATATACACCTCCTTTATTTCTATAATTGATCAAACTTTTAACAAATACGGTAGGTAATTGCATCTCTGTTAAGGTTGGCTTTTCCACAGTATTTGGATTAAAGCGCTTTAGGTTCCATTCACTTTTTTCATCCGGTTCTGATGAAATCAAAGCATTCTCTTTTCTTGAATCAATATCCACAAAGCCATTGATTGCTGAAAATATTTCGTCCGTCATTCCGTACATCCGTCTCAAATCTCTACTCTTCCGAAATTGACCTCCAGCTTTTCGGTAATTGATAATTGATTTCACAAGACCTGGAGGTAATCCCATTGCAAGAAGTGTTGATCTTGAAACTGTGTTCGGATCAAAACGAAGAGGATCGAAAGGCAACTCGGCAGCATCTTCAATATCTTCCTCGAATTCCATTTCCTCATACTTCGAGACCAGATCTTGAAAAGCTTTTAATTCATGGCTATCAGTATCTGATGCAGGTTTAATAAATTCCGGCAATAAGAACAGTACTCCACAGAGTATAATTATAACCAAAAGCCCACGCTGCTCAAATCCTTTGAGATCTAAATAGCCTTTCCAAAAATCATAAATCCCTTTCATTGATCCAAATATATAGTGTGTGCACCTGTATTCTTGATATCGATCGTTTTCATGCCAAGAGCATGTGCTTCTGCTTTCCAGCCTTTTATCTTGGAGGACCAATTCGAAGCAGCAAGTATAAGGGTGTCAAATTTCAATTTCTCGCCCAATTCAACTATAGAAATATCAGGATTGTCTGTCAAGACGATATAGTCCCAATGCACAGAACTTGGAAAAGACCTTTTCTTTCCTGTATCAATAAAGAGCATTTCCAGGTCTTCATGTTTTAGTATTCCATTGCGGTAAAATACCTGCTCATCAAGATAACTACTGTCCCGATGAATGAATATAGAATTGTGCGTCTTGTTCTGGATACGCAAATTTTTATTCAAAAAACCACTTTCATCTTTGGTCTTTTGGGCATCTGCCAGAAACCAACTTTTTTGTCCTTTAAATATCTCGAGGGCATCTGTTTTATAATCATGATATAAGACAATCTCATGTTTTGGAGCAATATTGACATGGCTCAGGAAATAAACCAGCGAAATGCCTAAAAATGAAAAACTTGTTGAATACACACTCCATTTGTCTTGTTTGGACAACCATCTGTGTAAACTGATTATGAATAAATAAAACAAAGCGACGCTCAGTAAAGTAATTCCAATGTCATCTATAAATCCGAAATTTAATTCGTGCAGCACGGATACCAATTGATTCAGACTGGAAACAAAGAAATTAAGCACAAAGGCCAATGCATCACTTATAACTGCAGAAAATAGTATAGTAACAAAATAAAGAACACCAGTGCCTAAAATCAATGTAGCGAGAAAGACAACAACAACACCAGATAAAACTGAGATCAGCGGGAAATAGTGAAAATAATAAATCGTAAGCGGTAAGGTACCAATCAAAGCACCGATAGTTACTGCAAATCCATTCCAAATATAACCGAGCACCATAATGTCCGTAGTCAGCCTTCTACTGATTAACGGATAAAATGAAACGATACCCAAGACTGCTGCAAATGATAGTTGAAAACCTACATCAAAAAGGTAATTCGTATTCCAACATAACATCACAAATGCGGCTATTGCTAATCGATGATAAATACTGTCATCTCCTTGTCGTAGATTTGCAATAGATATTACTGAAAACATTCCTGCTGCCCTTAGGACAGAAGGTGAAGCGCCGGTCAGGAATGCAAACCCCCAAATAACAAGGAGCTGGGTCGCTACGCTTATGAATTTTGCAGATCCTGAACTCGAACGAAATAGCCCAAGCACCATTCCTACTATCCACCATATGATACCTACATGTAAACCACTTACAGCCAGGACATGCATTGATCCGGTCTCAGCAAAGGATCTTTTTAGATCTCTACCTACATCGTTCCTATATCCAAGTAATATGGAGGCTGCAATGGCATAGTTGTCGTCACTTTGCATTTTCTGGTGAAGGTTCTGAAGCAACTTTTCTCTTTGATTGTGAAACCAAAAGCGAATATCTGTAGGATGTGAAAGCACTTCAAAATTTCTCAGATTGGACGTGCTATGATAAATTCGTTTTCTTGACAAAAATTTACCATAATCAAAGACGAACGGATTTTTTGGAAGAGGATGATTATTTATTTCAGATTGAAAAAATATCTTCTGTCCTACTTTTACTTCAATATCAAGATCATCATAATTCACATATGCATTCAGTAATCCGTTTGTCCTTGAATTATCTAGATCATTCTCTACTCTTTCTACATCTACAACCAATTCATATCTATACAATCTCTCTTTGACATCAATTACAGATCCCAGAATTGTATTGAAATCCGCATTTGCTTGTTTACTGAAATGAGTTACATCCTGAATATCATCCTGATAAGATGCCAGATTATAACCAAAGGTCAATAACATCATCTGTAATAATGTACCGTACCATATCTTTTTTTTGACGCCTAACCTCCTTATTACCAGGATGATATAAACAATACTCAATGACAGAAAAACACTTAGCACCAAGTAGTGCCGGAGTTGAAGCCATTCATACATCAGTATTCCTAATATTAAAGGAATAAGCATCCTCACGAATGGCATGGCATCCCAATGTATCTTTTTTCGATTCAAAATCGATTTTTTAGTTGAATCAACTTAATCCCGGGCAGAATACACCCTGCAATTGCGCTTATAGGTTATAATAACAGAAAAGGGAGAATGGGGAGACGTAATATAAAAATTCTATAGATGACAAACGCAGATCCTGCTTTTAGCACTAGAAGATTGATACCAGAAAGAGGTTTGGATATAGACTTGTCTGACTATCATATTTCATACCTTTGCATCTTTCATCTCTAAATGACTCACTGATGACATCTTTTACTGAAGAAAAAACTCCTTTGCAATCCGAAATTGCTGACTTGCTCCTCAACTATAATATTGGAATTAAAAATCAGGATTTCAGTAGACCTTGGGGAGGGTTTATAGTAATTGATGAAAAGGATTTAAAAGCTTTCGTCGAAAAATTCTTTCCAGAACTGCTTTCCAAATTGTCTGTGTCTCAGAATTGGAGCCCAAAAATTCTCTTTGTCGCACCTTTCCAAAAGTTAAGCTGGCAGTATCATCACAGGAGATCCGAAGTTTGGAGAGTTATCAGGGGAAAAGTAGGGATTTTTAGAAGTAATACCGACGAGCAAGGAGAACAAGAGATACTTATGGAAGGCGACAAGGTAGAACTACAGCAAGGAGAAAGACATCGTCTAGCGGGATTAGATCAATGGGGAATCATAGCCGAAATATGGCAACATTCAGACCCTGACAATTTTTCCAATGAAGATGACATTGTTCGACTAGAAGACAGCTACGGCAGAACGTAGTTGTATCCATTAGATAAATAAGTACCACTATGATGAAAAACAGATACATCCTAATAATGGCAGGAGGTGTAGGATCCAGGTTTTGGCCTGCATCCAGGGAATCCAAACCAAAGCAATTCCTTGACATTCTCGGTGTTGGTAAGTCTTTGATTAGATTAACCTATGAACGAGCTATTCGATTTTCGAAAAAGGAACATATTCTAATAGCTACAAACGAACAATATCGAAATCTGGTCAAAGAACACCTACCGGAATTAGAGGAAGACCAAATTCTCTGTGAGCCTTCACGTAATAATACAGCGCCTTGTATTGCCTATGCCGCACTCAAATTGTATCAAAAAGATCCTGATTCTTTGTTTGCAGTGCTTCCTTCTGATCATGTCATTCTTAAAGAAGACAATTATGTGCATTTGATGAATCAGGCATTTGACCATGTCGCGGACCATGATGCTCTTCTTACCTTGGGCATAACACCATCCAGACCTGATACAGGATATGGATATATCGAAGCTGAAATACAAGATCAAATTCCATACAAGGTCAAAGACTTCAAAGAAAAGCCAGAACTGCAAACTGCAGAAACATATCTCAACAGTGGTAATTATCTATGGAATGCTGGAATGTTTATTTGGAGCACTTCTAGTATCTTGAAGGCTTTTGACAAACATGCACCAGATATAAAACAAACACTATCCCAGGACCTTACCTGTTTCAATACTGCAAATGAACAGTCTTATATAGACAAAACATATCCTAAAACAAAGTCCATATCTATTGATTACGCTATTCTTGAACCAGCAAAAAATGTATATACTATTCCGGCAGATATTGGATGGTCCGACCTGGGAACATGGAACAGTCTTCATGCCTATCTGGCAAATGATGAAAATGGAAATGTAATTCAGGGCCATGTGGTTACTTCAGATATTAATGACAATTTTGTTCGGATACCGAAAAATAAAATTGCAGTAATAAAAGGATTAAATAATTACATTGTAGTTGACGAAGGCAATGCATTATTAATTTATCCTAAAAATGATGAACAAGAAATAAAATCAGTTAGGAATAAACTTCAAGATAAATTCAAATAAATGGATTTAATTTTTACACTATCCTAGTTTAATGAAAGAATTAGTTGTATTAAATAAATATTTTTTACGTTATAAATGGCACCTATTATTTGGTATCATTTTCGTTTCTCTTTCAAATTATTTTCGAGTTCTTCAACCCCAAATAATACGTGACGCCCTGGATCTCGTTATTGAGAATATTGGCATATACAATATCACAGAAGGCACTGATATCCAACAATCTATCAACAAAGAACTAGCTGAGACTCTTTTGTTCTTTGGAGCTACTGTCCTCGTTCTTGCACTGATAATGGGAATATTCATGTACTTCATGAGACAAACGATTATTGTAATGTCCAGATTGATTGAATATGACTTGAGAAAAGACATTTTTAGTCACTATGAAGAATTAGATCTTGGATTTTATAAAAAAAATAATACAGGAGATTTAATGGCAAGGATATCAGAAGATGTTTCCAAGGTCAGAATGTATTTGGGCCCGGCATTGTTATATGGAATCAATCTGGTTTCTCTTTTTGTTATGGTCATCTATTCCATGCTT
>JAHHJQ010000048.1 GCA_018680005.1 Bacteroidia bacterium
CTTTTATACTCCGTGCTGCCAATACTTTCGAAAACAAATGATTGGTTTGATAAATCAATTGTGCCAATTGCGCCAATCTTATTGTCGGGAAGTTGGCCGGTCTCAATCTCATGAATTTCCATAAATCGGGATTGATGGGATCAAGACTATGTTTCACCCGAAGTGTTCTATACGCAGTCTTCATTTTGTTAGGGTATTGGTCTTGAAAAGTATCGTTTAACATTCCCGCCTGGCCAAAAAGCAGTGATTCAATATCTATATGACTGTGTTTATATCTAAGTAGTGTTTTGAGTGAGATGGAACTTGCCAATACTTCAAAAGGATAAGCATTGACTTTTAGACCAAAATTTCGGCACATAGCCATGAAAAAAGATTCCTCCCAGTCATAATTTGTGCTTTTTAGCAGCACATCAACGGCGTTGGTTTTTCTTTCCAAACGTTCAATTACCAATCTATCAAGCCAGGTCGCCTTGATGATATCCGGAACATTTGATATCATTTTTACGCACGGAATCCACGCACGGCTCTTATCAAAACGATCATAATTGTCCAGAACCAATTGATCTACTCTGTCTTTTAAAGTAATCGTTGGGAGCTTTTGACCCGCAGAATTACTTACAGGTCTGTCGTCATCATAGACGACATGCAAAACAACATTTTGATAATTGGGATCATGTTGATGTCCATGTGCGAACCACTGTGAAGACTTGGTGTGCATTTCTACATTACCAATCCATAGTGTATCACTAATTCTTATCCTACAATTGGAAAAATCAGGCCCGGCGTCGTGATTTTGTATTCCAAAATCAACGATTTCCACTTTGTTGCCCATAGTGGTCAGAAGTCCCTGAAGATCAAAGCGCTTCATTTTCCAGACATAATGCAACAAATCTTCTTTCATGTAAAAGAGTTTATGGCCTTTGAGAAATAGATAGAAACACCAATTACGATAACTACTGAGGCCAGACCGACGGGTTTGATATATTTCCAGGGTATAATATCCACTTACTCAATATACTGCTCTTCATAATCTGTCTCTCGCTGATATAATTTTCCAATCAATAACATGATCAATATGTCGAGAATAAACATAATTGCCATGACATGAAGAAAATGGGGATAAAATTCCGATCATCCTTTTGTACTTGTCTTATCTGTAAATCAGATAAATAATCTAATAGATAGTAATGATAAGGAATACTTGCGATTTGAGAGTTTGGACTAATTGTATTCCTCAAATAATCCATCTTTACCAAATTATTCTATATACTATTGTATCTAAGAACCAATGAAAGACTTTGATCATATAAGGCCATTCAACAACGATGAAATTGCTGGGGTAAAAGAACGACTCCTTCAAAACGATGAATTCATTTCCGCAATAGCACGATATCGTATTGGTAGAATTGAAAAATGGATTCCGTTTCTTGTGCATCCCATTGTTAGATCCGCACTTAAATCTCGGTTCAGAAATATTGACAAAGTCGAGGACATTCCACATATCGTAAAGAAATATATAGATCAGACCATCAGGCAGACAACAAGCGGATTTACAGTATCAGGCATCAAAGAACTGGATCCATACAAGTCCTATCTGTTTATTTCTAATCATCGTGATATCGCTCTTGATGCCGCATTTTTGAACTATGCTTTGTTAACCAATGGACACAGAACTGCAAGAATCGCTATCGGTGATAATCTGCTTTCCAAACCCTTTGTGGGTGACTTGATCCGACTCAACAAAAGCTTCATTGTCAAAAGATCGGTTACCCGCCCTAGAGAGATGCTCTCAAATTTCAAAGTCCTGTCTGCCTATATCAGACATACGCTTCAAATCGATAAATTCCCAGTCTGGATAGCGCAAAGTGAAGGAAGAGCTAAAGATGGTTGGGATAAAACACAACCGGCCGTTATTAAAATGATTACGATGGCCAAACAAAAGGAAGAAAGATTTGAAGATTATATTCGAAAATTAAGAATAGTTCCTGTTGCTATTTCATACGAATTAGATCCGAATGATGCTGTCAAAGCGAAAGAGGTTTATGTCCTCGACAAATATGGAAAATATAGAAAAGGAAAATATGAAGATGTGGATTCCATCAGCCGTGGTATCACCGGTAAAAAGGGTAGGGTCCATTTGGCGTTTGGACAACCGATTAATGCATCTTTAAGATCCGCCGAAGAAGTAGCACTCGCAATAGACGAGCAGATCATTGATTTTTACAAAATCTTCCCTAGCAATATAATCGCATATCGCAGCTTATTCTACCAAGATCCTCATATAGAATTGAATACTGGATCAATCACCGGACGAATGAAGAAACTATTCAAAAAAAGAATCAAGGATATGCCCAAAAAACATCGAATATTCGCCCTACGAATATATGCCAACCCAATAATTCAAAAAGAAAACCTTGATAAACCTACTCAAGCTTAGGAAAACAAGATCTATTCCGGGGCTTATTCAACATATTACAGTACTTTCGAACTGTACTCAATTCGGCAGTTTACCACAAAAATATCGACATGAAAAAGATACTAATATCAACCATAGATTATATTCCCGGACATGAAGTAAGCAATGTTATTGACATTGCAAGAGGGAGTACAGTACGAGCCAGAAATATTGGAAGAGATTTTCTTAGTGGTTTGAAAAATTTGGTAGGTGGTGAGATTACAGCATATACCAAACTTATGGCTGATGCCAGGGAAGAGGCATTATTCCGCATGGAAGAAGATGCGCTGGATCTCGGAGCTGATGCAGTCATCAATGTCCGATTTATGACTTCCATGGTTATGCAGGGGTGTGCTGAAATTCTGGCGTATGGCACTGCTGTTAAACTCAAAGCATAGGAATTATCATATTGTGATTATCTGTTCAAAATGACGGAAAGCAGCAACTTCTTTTAGAGTGAAAATGAAGAGAATCCCGCTTTTAGTATTCAAGATCATTCTAGCACCTTTATGTCTATTTGCTCATGAATGCAATCCATACTTTGATCCTCCACTTAGCAATCGAGTTGCCAACTATAAAATAGACCTGACACTGAATCATGAATCGAAAATGATTCATGCAAAGCAAGAGGTAATCTGGATTAATTCCTCTCCGGATGAGATATCTGAGCTGCGATTCTACATGTACCTCAATTCATTTAAAAACACGGAGTCCACTTTTATCAAAGGTGCTGGAGGACAGGTTTTTGGAGAAGATATTGGAGCAAGATCTGCAGAAACATGGGGTTGGATCAATGTGGACTCTATAGCAATTAGAAATGGCGATGATCTTTCGCGAAATCAAAAATATATTCAGCCTGATGATGGTAATCCATTGGATCAATCCGTGCTTTCAATTGATCTGAATCGTCCTATTGGTCCCGGTGACACCATAACGCTGGACATGATATTTACAGCCAAAATGCCAAAGATTATTGCCCGGGCCGGATACAGCAGAGATGATTACTTTCTTTTTGTCCACTGGTTTCCACAAATGGGTGTGTATGAAAAACTGCGATCCGGAGAATGGGGTTGGAATTGTCATCAGTTTATGCAAAACACAGAATTCTACGCTGATTTCGGGGTTTACGATGTTTCGATCACAGCGAGCAATCGTCTGATCATCGGTGCCAGTGGATGTCGAATTGATGAATTAGATAATGAAGATGGAACAAAAACCTTAACCTATCACGTAGAGGATGTCATTGATTTCGCCTGGACAGCATATCCATTATTTCATGAATTTCAAGAAACCTGGAAACACGTCAACATCAGATTACTCATCCCTGAGGAGCATTGCCATATGGCTAATAGATATATTACTGCCATTACTCAATCGCTTGAATATCTTGAAAAACACGTCGGGATTTATCCTTTTCCCTCTATCTCGATAGTTGATCCTCCATTACATGCGTTGCGTTCAGGACTGATGGAATATCCCACTTTGATCACAGTTGGAACTTTCTCTGCCATGCCACGCAAAGTTCACAATATGGAATCTTTGGCTGTTCATGAATTTACACATCAGTATTTTATGATGATGTTGGCTTCTAATGAAAAGGAAGAAGCCTGGCTGGATGAAGGATTTGTAACCTATTTTGAAGACCGCATTATTGATCATTATTACGGTGAAGATGCCGGATACTACAGCTTCTGGGGATATAAAGTTGGAAATCAGGCATTATCCAGAGAAGAGTACACCGGGATGAACAATCCAAGAGTAGGTATAATCGCCCGTCCTGGTTGGGAATTTAAGGAAGGAAGAAAGGAGCTCCAATATGCCAAGGCTGCAACCATGCTGCGTACTTTGGAGCGGACAATTGGTCAGGAAACTATGGACAAAGTCATTCAATCGTATTTTCAAAAATATCGGTTTACTCATCCCAGGGGTGAGGACTTTATAACAGTTGCAAATGAAGTTATCACCAAAGAACATGGAGATAAATTTGGAAAAGACTTGAATTGGTTTTTTGATCAAATACTCTATTCTACTGCAGTCTGCGACTATGAAGTTGCCAGTATAACCAATGTGAAATTGTCATCCGGACATGGGTTATATGACACAGAGCAAAATACATTGGAATATAAAAAAGGCACCAGGAACAACTTCTATAATTCTACTGTCAAGTTGTACCGAAGGGGAGATATGGTGTTGCCGGTACAAATCCTTGTGACTTTTGAAGATGGTACAACTATTCTGGAAGATTGGGATGGTCGTGAAGAATCCATGTTTTTTTATTATGAAGGGCCACAAAGAGTCATCAGTGCACATGTTGATCCTGAACAAAAAATCTATTTAGATTTGGATCTCAATAACAATAGTATCACTCTGGAGCCTAAAAAAGCTGTTCTTTGGAAATATGCACTGAAAGCAGTCTTTTGGGTTCAGACAGCTTTAGAAAGTATAAGTTGGCTGATATGAAAAACGCTACAGCATATGCTTTTAAAAATGGCATACGTCAATGGCGTATAGCTCTAATAGTGTATGTAATTCAATTGCTTCTGGCCATGACCCTCGGCATGCAAATCTATCAAGTTCTGGAAGCATCTATTGGAAATTCTCTGGAATTGGGCAAACTCCTGACTGAATACAACCATACCGTCTTTTCGGATTTACTCAACGTGCACGGAGCATCTATTTCTCCACTTATTGGCCAGGCTAGGTGGGTATTACTGGCATACCTGGTATTTAGTGCATTTATTAATGGTGGCCTCTTATACTCAGTGACCATTGGCTCTAATCAATGGAAGGACTTTTGGTATGGCGGATCAGAATTCTTCCTCAAGTTTCTAAAATTGACTTTTATATATCTGATCATCTATCTGGTGTGGATTGCATTTATCGGAATTTCCTCTGCTTATGTTTTTGGACAAATGCTTGAATTCTCTTCTGAACGTATCGCGATTCGTGCATGGACGCTTATCGCGATTCTTGCTATAATTGGTATGGTTTTGATCTTTATCGCTTCTGCGTACAGTAAATTTGATATAATAAACGAGCAAAAAATCTGGACATCTTTTAAGAAAGGGTGGAATACACTACTTTCTCAATTTGGCAGCATAACCGTTACAACACTAAGCTTAGGTCTGATCTTTATCGTTATTTGGTGTATCTATTTGAGTCTTGAAGCGATATTGGGAATGAGCTCTCCAGTACTAATTGTCATCTTTTTTCTACTTCAACAATTGGTCGTGTATTCAAGAATTGTTTGGAAATTGATGATCTATAATGGGCTATATCGGATAATTCATTTTAAAAAACTTTCTTGAAAGAATTGAGATTTGTCGAAATGCTAAAGTGATTTGAACTCCCAGCCAGATGATAAATCATGTTGCCATAATCAATTTGAAACTTTTTCACTTTTACTCCAAATCCAAAACTGAATCCTGCCAAGCTTCTAAGATTCTGTACCGACAGATCCTTTCTTTTCAGGTGATTGTAGCCGAGTCTTAATTTGAAGACCCCTCTTTTCCCTATATCAAATTCTGTCCCTAAAGAAATATGACGCATGAGATTATCCAGTCCTTCTTCTAACTGACTTTTTTCCTTAGGGTCCTGACCTAGAAATATAACTTCTTCGTCAAATGGGTTTTCATTGTCAAGATTCCATTTTTGCAGATTTCCTAGGTTAAAGTATAATGTGACAGGAAGTTTTTCTAATCTTTTAGAAATCCCAAAAGCGATTTCAAATGGGGTTGATTCGAGATTTCCTTGTGTATATTTTGAAAGTTGAGTCCCTACATTGCCAAGGACCAAAGTAGCAACAAAAGATCCTGAACTGTCACGATAAATACCTGCAACGTCAAAAAAGAGTCCGGTTGCCTTATATGTCTCGAATCTGGAATTTACAAACTTCGCATTTACCCCAAATCCCCATCTCCGATTCCATTGCTTTCCGACACCAAAAACTATAGCCTGCTCGGTTGCATCAAATGTATTTAGCTTTTGTCCTGTTTCATCCCTGAATTCAAATTCACCATAGCCAATATATTGAACCGCCACATGAGCAGTATAGTCAATCTTAGAAAGGTGCTTGGCAAATGAAACGTATCCATTGCCAATACCTTCAAATCTGAAATTGTGATTGAAACTCAATGATCCATCCATAGAATTGTTAAGTATGGATGGGTTGAGATATGCCCCAGTTGCATCGTCACCATACATGGCAAGTGTATGCTCTCCCAGAGCAGTAATACGTGCAGAATTGGATAAATCCAGAAATTGGAAAACCTCAGACCCTCCGATTTGGGCATTAAGAGTTAGAGTCCAGATCCAAAAAATATTGATGTATAGATATTTAACCAACGATCTAATTTATATTCTCTGCAGTCCATGTTGTTCGACAAACTCCTCTTTCACAATTCATTGTTTTTATGAGTTCCCCGGCTTCATTATACAGCTTCAATTCTCCATGTTCGTAGTCCCCGTTAAGATACGAACCTTCAGCTGCGAGATTTCCATTTGGATGATATTCTTTAAAAGGTCCATTCTCCTCATTATTCTTAAAATTTACTTCTTCCTTGAGATACCCTAAGACATCATACTTTTTCCATAGACCATTCATTGCATTACCCACATACAACCCCGTGAATGACAATTGGCCATTGTCATAGTATTCCTCAAAGATCCCTTCTAACAAATCGTTTTTGTACTGCTCAATAGCTTGTTTCTCGCCATTCTCGTGATATAGTATTCTTTCCCCTTCAAGTTTCCCATTGACATAATTACATTCTTCGAAAACATTGCCATTGGGATGATAACCAATGAATCTTCCATGCTTGGTTATACCGTCAGATGCCACTTCAAACTCTTGAACTAATTTACCAGTATCATCAAATTTCTTAATGGCTTGTGGTTGACAAGCTACGAGCAGAATCAAAAGGAATAATAGTCGCTTCATTTATCATTCTTTTTGTCCAAACTAAACGAAAAGATGGATAAGATATTAGTTCGAAATAGGGCCATATTAAAAAAGGCCACTCATTTCTGAACAGCCTTTTTAAAATATCTTTATGCTTCTGATCAATAAAATCTCGCTCTGGAGTCTTCGATGTCGGCTTGTTTTTTAAGTGACTGCATGAGGTTAGTAGCCGTTTGTATTTGAATTGACGAAGCAGTACTTTTTCGCAATTGAGGAATATTCGCTGCTACCGGAGGGTCTCCTTTTCTTATCAATTGAACAACATATACTCCATTTTCTCCAACGATTGGTTCTGATACCAGATTGGGTTCTAACTGATAAGCAGCTGCCAGTACTTTTGGTTCATTTCCTAATCCTGAAGCAAAAGAGGTACTAAAACTGACATTTTGAAGGGAATCAACAACTGCATCAAATTGAGAGGCAATTGATGCCAAATCAGATCCTGAGATCAAGGCTTTTGCCGCTTCTCCTTTTTTCAAATTCAAAACCCTATTCTCTATTTCTGTTCTAACCGACTCCACAGATGGAACTCCTTCCTCCTGAATATTTGCCAATCCTACTACCACATGTTTGTTATTGAATCGATGTACAGGATCCTGGTATGTATAAATTTCTGCAGAAACATCATTAACGTATGTATTTCCAGAAAACGCATATCGAATGACATCCCTCGATATCTGACCTATACCTAATGTTCCAAATGAGTAATCATTTGCCTTGAGCGCGGCTGACACCTCCGTCGTTAAACCTAATTCGGCAGCACCTGCTCGTAAGTCAACTAAGGTTCTGTTCTTGCTGACGAATTCTGTCACTCTCTGATACTCTGAATCTTCAGTGTCTTCACTAGGAGAAATTACTTCTGAAATATATCCGATTCTTGCCCCTTCTTCTCGATTAATATATTTCCGACCAGTTACTTCTACCAGGTGTATACCAAACTGAGTAATAACCGTATTGTACTCACCTTCCTCCGCATAGAAGAAGATCAGATCATTAAATGGCTTTACCATCATGCCGGGAAACGCATAACCTAGGTCTCCGCCAGTAGTTCGAGTATTGTCCGTCCCAAATCTAGCCGCCAATGTATCAAATACAGCCCTTCCTGCTTCCAACTCTGTAATCATACTATCAATTCTTGCTTGTGCCACTGTAAGTTCGGCTTGTGTTGTTACCGGTAGAAGTATGTGCCTTGACCTTACGCTATCCGGGAGAACCTTAGACTCTATAAGTTTGGCAACTTTATAACTGTCGCCCTCAAGATAAGGCCCATATGTTGTGCCAGCTGTTTGTCCAAAAAGCGCATCTGCAACGTCTTCATTGACATTTTCTTTTGTAACGTATGCACCATCCAAGGACCCTAGATTGTTAGTCACAAAAACAGTGTCATTTTCTGCCTCTTCAAATTGACCTTTTAATTCAACCAGTCTGCCAATAATAGCCGCAGAATCAAGTGCCGTAGGTAGGATATCGAAAACTACATATTCAACCTTTCTGGTTTCTTCATCTTGTTCCAGAGTTGCTCTGTTTTCATCGATATAATTTTTGAAGTCTGCATCAGTCAAAGTGATATCAGAATCGTCAATATCTCCAAAAGGAATACGCACATAATTAAAGTCCACCTGCTGATTTTGTTCCTGGTGCAACATTTCAACCTGCCAGGTTGGAGCATACATTCCTTTAGTAACCATCGCATTCAATTTGGCTTGAGTGCGGTCCTTGATGATTTCCTTTTCCTGATAAGCCCAATATCGAACAAGTTCGGGTTGTAAAGTACCACCTTGAATTTGTTGTCTGATTTGATTTAATTGAGCAAAATCGACCTGACCTGTGCTTGGATTTGCAAATCTTGCACGAATAATCGGGCTCACATTATTTCCGAATTGAAGATCATTCAATTCTGCAACGGTGACTCCAAGTCCTCCAATGTCATCCGCTTCTTCTGTCACGATTGCATTTTCTACAAAATAATTCCAGATAATATTTCGTCTCGTGAATACATCAGTACCGGAGTTGCCATACAATGTGGACTCCATACGGTTAAAGTTATTCCAATCCACATTGGTCCCATTGATTTCACCTGCACTTAGTTGACTGGATCCAAACAAGGACTGTTGTCCAGAGAAACTATCCATAAAAATGAATCCACCCAGGCCAAGACCAATGAATACGATCAGAATCCAACTACTCTTCCTTATATCGCCGATTAATGCCATCGATTTATTTGCTATTTATTTTGTTAATTATCAGTTAGTTAGGATAGAAAACATTAAATCTTCTATTCCTTTTTGAAAAATCTGTGCAAAGGTAATCCCTTTGGGTATCAAAATCAAAGAATTATCCCTTCTCACATATTACGAGGAGATCTTGCATTTGTTGGCAAAGAATAGCGAAGGAATGTCTGATATTTACATCTTTTTCCGGACTCAAAGAATTATTCATTGAAAGCCCTTTTTTTTACCATACTCCTGTTGATAAGTTATTCCGGGTATTGCCAGGAAATTGGTCTGCTACAGGATACTATAACAGATAAGGCACAGTTTACATTTGATGAAATCGTAATTACCGCTCCGTATGCTGATCAAACAAGATCATCATCTACTTTGTCAGTGTCCAGTGTAAATCTTTCATCGCCTGAAAACCAGAATCAATCCATCTCATCGATTTTGGAGAATCTTCCAGGTGTTTTTGTCGATGGTTCAATCGGTGAAGTACAAAGTCGAGTCCATACCAGAGGAGTTAGTATTGCTGCTGAAGATGATATCGGATGGTACTACACTTCAATTTTTGAAGACGGTTTGCCTCTTACCCTGACACAACATACCTTCTACAGCCCAGATCTATTTATAAGAAATTCCAATTCGTTGTCAAAGGCAGAATTCATTCGAGGTGGGCAAGCTGCGGTTTTAGGTATCAATTCGCCAGGGAGCATTTTGAATCTGATTAGTTCAGATACATATGAACAAAGCGATCTATCCCTTGGACTCCGTACTTCTGGTACTGAGCGTAATGGATTTGACTTCGACCTAAATTTAAATGGTGATCTTGATTATAAAGGTCAGATCCAATATCACCTTGGATTCCTTTATCAAAAAGATCAGGGATTCCGAAAAACCGACTTCAATTGGCGTGACGGAGGCCAAATAAAAGCGAAAATTCATAAAAAATTCAAAAACTCTGAATTCACAATTCATGTGAAATTTTTGGACGATAATACGAATCGGTATCTAGGCCTCCCGGCTACAAACTGGTCCGATCCACAAGCAGCAAGTGATTTTGATTTTACCAGTACGGCTTTGATGCCTTCAACGATAATCACCTCTCTTCCTGATGGCCGAACCTTTGGTCAAAAGACAATAAGCTATGATTCTAATGATGGCATAAAGGTCACAGACCTATCGACTCAAATAGATTATGGTTGGCAACCGGATAGTACAACTCAAGTCCAAATTAAAACTAAGTATTCCCGTAAGACTTCAAATTGGAATAGCATTATCGGTAATCAAATACTTGGCCTCGAAAACTTCTTACCTTATTTTCTTACCGGCTTAGAAAATCCCTGGGGCCAAGTGGAATTCATACCTCGTGATGACCCCAATGGCCTGGTAGCCGTTGACAATTCCGGAGCCCTCGCCATTTTTAGTGGCGGGACACCTTCTTTCCATTATACAGGGCCTAATCAATTACCCAATAATGCCTTACTCGGTTCGGCAATTTGGTTAAAAGATGACCAGGCATCTGAATGGATGACTGAACTTTCTTTTCAGAAAAAACTGAAGCGCCATGAATTGGTTGCTTCAATATTTACTGGCTTTTCCAAAGTAGATATGTATACCACGGCGTCTTATGTTTTTGCCAGCTATGAAGCCAATCCAAAGGCATTATCGGTTATCCTCAATAATCCTCCACAGCCTATCCGACTTTCAGATGGTTATGGTGTGTCAAATTACAATGGACTATTCTATGAAGATGGAACCAGTAACAATTTTATCGGGAAATTTTCACTTTGGGATAGGTGGAAGTTATCGTCAAAACTGCGGTTGTACTTGGGATTAAAACTTGAAAACATCTCTTATAACGGTCAACGATATTTACCCGAACAACTTGGCCAATCTGGTGGGTGGGATTCTAGATTACAAACCGGTTACGATAACGCAGTTCTTGTTCGAGGGCAGCCTGAGCTTTTCAAAGACACATATGCTACCCTTAATTATTCTGCAGGAGTTAATTTCAATGTTAGCTCGGGTACTTCCCTATTTGCGAATTATTCTTCAGGGAAAAAAGCCCCAGAGTTAGACTACTACTTCAATACCTTTACCGGTGTTCCCATCAAGGGTAAAGGAGAAATACAAAAGATCAATCAAGCTGAATTGGGTATTAATATCATTCAGAATTCAATTGCCGGTTCTGTTTCTGCATTTTATAGTCAACTTAAAGATTTTGGCAGTACAGATTTTGCATTCGATCCCATGTCAGGCCAAATCTTCTATACGCCTTTGCAAAACAATCAGGTCAAGACTTGGGGATTAGAATTTGAATCCCGAATTCAAGTTTTTCGCAACCTTTCCTTCATTTCCACAGGAACCATTCAAAGCAGTAAAACAGTTGACTACACTATCTATGATGCCAATGGATCTGTAGCTATAGATGATGATGAAATCATAAATTACTCTGGAAACAAAATTCCCCATACTCCATCAGTTATGTTGAGAGTTACTCCGGAATATTCATTGGGTAATCTGAGGTTCAATGCTTCTTTAAGCTACATGGGGCCGCGATATGGCAATGCAGAAAATAGCTTTGAAATGGCCGGCTACTTCACACTCGGGGCCCATTTGAATTATCAATTGGGGCGTCTGATCTTTTCACTGACAGCTAAGAATATAACCAATTCTGATGGTCTGCTGAATTTCTTTGGTCCTGATGAATTTGGTAGTAGTGCTAATCAAGCAACCTCTGACTATATTCGAAATAATCCCGATGGTAGATTCGTGGTCTTCCCAATACTACCAAGAAGTGTTCATTTGGGATTGCGTTATCAATTCTAGGATCATGTTGTCAAGAATTATTATCGGTATCTTATTCATTCTTTTTGCTTTGGTACAATACAATGATCCAGATCCATGGCTTTGGATTGCTGCTTACGGTGTTGTAGGATTCATGTATTGGGTCAGTGTAAAGAAACCCATTTCAAGAGCTGTGATTCTGTTGCTGATTCTAGCTTTTGGAATAGTGGCCGTTTTATACATACCAA
>JAHHJQ010000109.1 GCA_018680005.1 Bacteroidia bacterium
CTGGGACAAGGTGCGAATCTAACTGACGATAGAGTGAGAGCACAGATTGCTGTAGCTAATGCCGATTTTTCTGCTACCAATAGCAATTTTGGTCATACTACACGTCCTGCCTGGGATGCTGTCAAAGGCAATCCTATGCTTGAGTTTTGCCTGGCACAAACAGATCCAACAGGTAATGCTACAACTGGAATTGTCCGTCATGCAATCCAGGTGACCGGATCGAGTACGAGCAGCAGCAATATTGCGGATATAAAAGATGACATTTTTTGGGATACCGATAAGTATATGAATATCTATGTTCTGAGCATTCCCGGAACCGATGCTTTTGGAGGAGTAGTCGGATATGCATATCTGCCATTTAGCGGAACCATAGGAACCGGAACTGATGGAATCGTGGTTGACTATAATTGGTTTGGAGGAAATGGTCTAGGTGAATCAGGTGATAAAACACTTACACATGAAATCGGACATTATTTAGGTCTATATCACACTTTTAATGGCAGCTCATGTAATGCCGATGACGGACTTTCCGATACACCAAATATGGATGGCCCCACTTCGAATTATGATTTTAATCTCAGCTGTGGTAACGCAATGTACCCTGTTGGTCCAAATTCATGTGATGATGAACACATGTATATCAACTATATGGATTACATGAATGACGACAATTGTTCTACCTCATTTACATCTGATCAGGTAGCTGTCATGAGAGGTGTCCTAACGGGCGTTGCCTCCAATTTTGGTGATCGAACTGATTTGGTGAGTCACTCGAGTGTTGCATGTACTCCATCGATTTGTAATCTTTCGTTGAACGCTACCAGTGTCAACCCATCCTGCAATGGATCGTCAGATGGGGCGTCAACAATTTCTGTCACAGGGGGCAATGCACCTTATACCTTTACTTGGAGCACAACACCTACACAGACTTCGGCAACAGCAACAAATCTGGCAGGCGGCACATATACAGTAACAGTGTCTGACAATCGAAATTGTACCACAGTTACCACCGTTTCAATAATTGAACCAGACGATTTACAAATAAATGCAACGGTTAATGATGAATCTGTGATAAACGAGAATGATGGCAATATTTCAGTAACGGCCCTTGGTGGAATATCGCCATATAGCTATCAATGGAATACAGGCCAGGGCTCACAGTCCATTAGCAATCTTTCGCCGGGCATATATAGAATTACAGTTACAGATGGTAATGATTGTACCGCAACCCGATCTTTCTCAATAAATGAAGGTCAATGCTATGAATTGGACATAACAGCTAATACAATAGATCTATTTTGTAATGGTGATAATTCTGGACAAGCTGCAATAGTGATGGAAAATGGGATTGCCCCATACAGCTATATCTGGAATGGAAATTCCGGTCCTCAGCAAAGATCAAACCTGGGAGCCGGCAACTATAGCATAAGTGTGACTGATAATCTTGGATGCTCTGGAACAACTAACTTTTCCATTAGTCAACCCAATCGATTATTCTTAAATATTTCGTCTTCACCGGTTTCAGGATTAAATCTAAATGACGGTGCAGCAAGGGTTGTTGCCAGTGGGGGAACTTCTCCTTACAGCTATTCATGGAATAGTGGCTTAGGCAATTCATCGATAATTACCAACTTGCCACCAGACAATTATTCGGTAACGGTTACTGATAGTAATGGTTGTTCAGAATCCGGAGTAGTGACTGTTGAAGATTTTGAGTGCAGTCCTTTGACAGCAACCGTGTCTTCTCAAAACATAGATTGCTTTGGAGAAAATTCCGGATCTATACAGGTCAATAATATTTCGGGTCGATCTCCTTATTCATTTTCATGGAATACGGGGAGCACAGCAGCTTTTCTAAATAATGTTCCGGCCGGAGCTTATCGGGTCACTATTATCGATGCGAATGAATGCCAACTTATCGAAAGTATTACTCTAACCGAACCACTGTCAGAACTGGGTGTCCTTTCGACCTCAGCATCAGAGTCCGGAACGAATCTTAATGATGGTGAAATCGAATTGTTTGTTTCAGGTGGCACACCGAATTATTCCTATAACTGGAGCAATGGGGCCACTACAAACGTGATAAACGATTTAGTCCCTGGGATATATTCCTGTACGATCTCGGATGCCAATGGCTGTGAAATATTGATTTCTGCTGAAGTAGGAAGCTTTGTGTGTTCGGATTTAAATGTGGAACTGAATAAGGTTGATCTCTCTTGTTTTCAATCACAAGATGGTCAGATATCGGCCACTGATGTAAACGGAAAGGCACCATTCAATTATGTTTGGTCGAATGGATCTGAGATGTCTGATTTGCACAATCTAAGTAATGGAGCGTATTCGGTTATAGTATCTGATGCCAACGGATGTTCAGGTTCAGCGTCAGTAGTTGTCCTTCAGCCAGAAGACATACAATTTGATTTGCAGGTCGTTGATGAAAGTTTTGAGGATACCAATGATGGTCAGATTGCTATTACTGCATCAGGAGGAACTGGAACGCTTTCTTATCTGTGGAGTGATGGCAACATCGAACCCAATAGAAATAATTTAGCTCCTGGATTATATGAATTGACCATCACAGATGAAAATGAATGCCAGAAAGAAGTTTCTGCAGGCGTTGCTGAATTTATGTGTGATGAGATCATTTATGATCCTATCGTAACTAATATAAATTGTCATGGTGATAGCTCTGGAATTATAGATCTGAATATTGAGCAGGCACTTGCTCCTTTTACTATTGAATGGTCATCTACCGTGGAAACAACTGAAGTTATCTCTGATCTTGGTTCAGGATCATATTCATATACGATCACTGATGCGATGGGGTGCTTTGTTGTCAATACACTCAACATTACTGAACCCGAGGTACTCCAGCTTAATCTGGAAGTGCAGCATGAATCTATCTTTGAAGGTGAGGATGGTCAGATCCAGGCTCAGGTCACAGGTGGAACAGCTCCTTATCAATATAATTGGAGTAATGAACTAGCATCAAGTGAAATCTTGGATTTAGCCACCGGCGCATATCAGATTTCGATTACAGATAGTTTGGGTTGTATGATATCTGACAGTGTGAATATCGAGGCCTATGTGTGTCCTTCTATAGATATTCAACTATCGGTTGTAGATATTGAATGCAATGGGAATGCAAATGGTAGCATAGCATCTTTGATTTCTGGAGGCGCGGCTCCCTATAACTACAGCTGGAGTAATGATGAGTCAATATCGAATTTGGAAGGTTTCGGACCAGGGTCATATACATTGAGCGTTACGGATACAAAGAATTGTCAGGTTAGTAAGACGGCAACCATAAAAGAACCTCCACCGATACTAATCTCCTTAGAAGTGATTCATGAATCCTTTGAAGATTTAAATGACGGACAAATTGCAACTACTGCAACAGGGGGATTTGGGACATTGTCCTATCTGTGGAATGATAGTAATAGTGAACAAAACAGAACGGATCTTCCTCCTGGTCAATACAGCCTTACTATTACAGATGCGAATGGATGTCAACAGGGAGCTATTGCCAATATTGAGGAATTCACTTGTCATCCAATTCTTGACGATCCTATCGTAATTAACATCAATTGTAATGGAGATAGCACTGGAATCATTGATCTGAACATCCAACAGGCATTGACCCCATATACCGTTGAATGGTCATCCACCGAAGAAACAACTGACGTTATCTCTGATCTTGGTTCAGGATCATATTCATATACGATCACTGATGCGATGGGGTGCTTTGTTGTCAATACAATCAACATTACTGAACCCGAGGTGCTCCAGCTTAATCTGGAAGTGCAGCATGAATCTATCTTTGAAGGTGAGGACGGTCAACTCCAGGCGGAGGTAACGGGCGGAACAGCTCCATATCAATATAATTGGAGTAATGGACTGGCATCGAGTGAAATCTTTGATTTAGTTCCTGGCGCATATCAGATTACCATCACTGATAGTCTGGGTTGTATGCTTTCTGAAAGTGTTGACATTGATACCTATGTATGTCCGGTCTTAGAAGTTGAATTATTGACCGAAGACATTGATTGCAATGGGAATGCAAATGGTAGCATAGCATCTTTGATTTCCGGAGGTGCAGCCCCATATGCCTACATCTGGAGTAATGATGAGTCCATATCGAATTTGGAAGGTTTCGGACCAGGGTCATATACATTAAGTGTAACAGACACAAAGAATTGTCAGATTAGCAAATCGGCAACTATAAATGAACCTCCACTTTTAGTAATCTCTTTGGATGTGATTCATGAATCCTTTGAAGATTTCAATGATGGACAGATTGCAACTACAACATTAGGTGGATTTGGGGCATTGTCATATTTATGGAATGATGGTAACACCCAAAAACAAAGGACGGACCTTCCTCCAGGTACATATAGCCTTACCATTACAGATGCGAATGGTTGTCGAGCAGAAGCTTCAACCCTTGTTGAGGAATTCATTTGCAACCCAATCATTTTTGATCCGGTTGTAACCCATATCAATTGCTATGGAGAAAACTCTGGTGCTATTGATCTGAACATCCAACAGGCACTTGTTCCGTTTACTATTGAATGGTCATCGACCGAGGAAACAACTGATATTATTTCAGATCTTAGTTCTGGAGTCTATACTTATACAATTACAGATGCCAGGGATTGTGTGGTGACCAATTCTATTGAAGTTACAGAACCGGATCCTTTAGAAATATTTCTTCAGGTTCAGCATGAATCCAGTTTTGAGGGTAAGAATGGTTCCATAAATGCTGAAGTAATTGGTGGAACCGGCTCATATCAATACACTTGGAATAATGGTTTTTCATCCAACAGTATTTTCGATTTGAGCCCTGGAACATACCAAGTTTCTGTAACGGACAGTCTGGGATGTATGATGACAGGTGAAACGCAAATAAATGAATATATATGTTCTGAAATAAATATTGAATTCTTGGTTGAAGATGTTGACTGTAATGGTAACAAAACAGGAAACCTCCAATCATTGATAGAAGGAGGTGAAGCTCCATATTCATATAATTGGAGTAATGGAGCTACCACACAAGATTTGTTTAATCAGGCAGCTGGATCATATGCTTTGAGTTTAGTAGATACCAAGAATTGCCAGGTGATCCAGAACGTAACTATCACAGAGCCCGATGATCTATTGCTGTCTCTGGAGGTGCAGCATGAGTCAGCAGTCAATAACAATGATGGAAAAATGCAATTGATAGTCATTGGTGGAACATTACCTTACGAATTTGAATGGTCTGATGCCAGTAAGACTCGTCTGGTTGATAATTTGTCGCCAGGTCAATACAGTGCAACTGTTACAGATGCCAATGGGTGTACTGCTACTATCGCGGAAACTATAATTCCTTATCAGTGTCCTGAGCTTAATTTAGACTTCAATATTCAGGAGATCACCTGTTATGACGCTGGCAATGGTGAAATCGAAGCGATTGCTGGCCTCGGCACTGCACCATATACTTTTGATTGGGGAGATGGACCCACTTCAAACAAAATTCATGAATTGACCCCCGGAACATATGCGGTGACGGTTACGGATAATAAAGGATGTACCATTGATTCTGAAATAAAAATGGAGAATCCAGAACCGATCATTCTTCTAGTCGATAAAACAGACGAGCAAAAGAATGATGCCAATAATGGTTCTGCTGATATTGAAATTTCCGGAGGATTGGCGCCTTATGACATTTTGTGGTCAGACAATGCGACTGGAGCAAATAGATCTGATTTGATGCCTGGGATTTATGGTATAAGTATCTCTGATGCCAATGGATGCGTGATCATAACGCAGCTCGAAATCTTTGAATTCATTTGTCCGGATCTTGGATTAACTGTCACAACAGTTGATAACGTTTGTTTTGATGGAGATATGGGATCTTTGGATTTCACCAGTCCAAATGGTGTTGGACCATATGCTTTATATCTTAACAATCAAATGCAAACAAGTGAAATTTCAGGATTAAAAGCTGGTAGTTATGACCTAAGAATAGTAGACCAACAAAACTGTTCGGCGGAGACTAGTTTCGAGATTGAAACGCCGTTGGCCATGCATATTCTGGACAAAGGGATCACCCATCAGGATGGCATTCTACCCGGATCTGCCAATATTAATTTGTTAGGCGGAACACCTCCTTACAATATTAATTGGCCAGATGGATACGAGGGTTCAAAGCATCAGAATCTCTATGCCGGTAATCACCAAATCATAATTTCGGATGCTGAAGGTTGTCTTCTTGCAGATACGATCACTGTCTTTCAGCTAGATGAACTGAATGCTATTCCACAATTGGAATTGTTTGTGGCGCATCCCAATCCAACAGACGATAAGTTCAGACTTCAACTTGAATTTCAGAGAAAGAAGCAAATACGGATTGTAATATCCTCCAACGTTGGTAGGGTGTTCTTTGACAGTGAAATCGAAGTAGAGCAGTATGATGTCGAATTAGATGTTTCCAAGCTACCTCAAGGATATTACAACATCTCCGTTTATTCCGATGATAAGGTTATGACCAAAGCTCTTCTCATTTTTTAGATTTATTATTTGTTTTATTAGCACACGATTTATAAAACCTGTACTTTTGCATTTCGTTAAAAATCTATCGTTCCTTCGTGGAATTAAATAGATATGGTTAAACCAAGTAAATTTTAGCGCATAATGCCAGTAAAAATCAGACTTCAGCGTCGAGGACGCAAGAAAAAACCTTTTTACCATATCGTAGTTGCCGATGTAAGAGCTCCTAGAGATGGTAAATTCATTGAGAAATTGGGAATATACAACCCAATGACTTCTCCAGCCACCATTGAAATTGACAGAGAAAGAGCTTATGAATGGCTCAAAAATGGGGCCCAACCTACGGATACGGCCAGGGCAATCCTGCGATTCAAAGGAGTGCTTTACCTTAAACATTTGAAAAGAGGTGTTGCAAAGGGGGCTTTTAGTGAAGAAGAAGCAGATAAGCTGTTTGCCGAATGGCTTGCTGACAAAGAAACTCGTGTCAAAGCACGCATTGAGGAGAGCACTAAGAAAGAACAGGATAAGAAGCGCGCCATCGCCACTGAAAAGTCCAAGCAAATACCAATCGAAGATACAGTAGAAGAAGCTAGTACTGAAGCTCCTGTAGAAAAAGCTAGTACTGAAACTCCTGCTGAGGAAACTACCAGCAAAGCTCCAGCTGAAGAAGTCACCAGTGAAGCTCCGGTATCCGAAAAGGCTACTAGTGAAACCCCTGCGGTTGAAGAGCCAAGCCCGGAAGCCCCAGAGGCGAAAGCAACTGAAACTTCAGAAGAACCGACTGTAGCTGAAGAAAGTACTGAAGCGAATGCAGAGGAAAAAGTAGAAGAAAGTACTTCAGAAGAAGAATAGTATTCTTAAGTTTGATTGGGGACGGTCATTATGGATTGACCTGATATAAATCATATTTTCATACCATAATTGAACCTAGTAAGGGCCTTGTCTCTTACTAGGTTCTGTTTTATACAACTAATAGGAAATAACATGGAAGTATTAGACAAAAAATACAAGAAAGAACTGGAAGAAATTATTAAGGCCATTCAGAATTCCGATCAATTGAAAAGCTACCTTGAAGAGGAGGAAGATGAATTCTATGACGAACTAAAAGATCAATACGAACCTAAAATTTCGGACTTATATCACCGTATTTCAGACGTGGACCCACTTCAAATTGTATCGTTTGAGAAGGAACTACTTAATGAAGAATTAGAAGGATTATACTTGCCTAGGATACTTGGCTTCGCAGTGTTGCGCGGCTATGTAGATGAGAATTACAAGTATACCGTCCCACAAAATCATTTTCAGGATATACTGCTGGCCATATGCAATTCATCCAATTTTGACCAAATCAAACAGCGGATAGGGCAAACTATTGAAATTGGATTTGCTTTGAGTAGTGATATTTGGGTAACCAGCTTACTGAACAAGGTAACAAACAAGAGAGTCAACAATTATCTGCAGACGCACAAATTGATGAAATATCGAAACCCGATCTCAAGAAAGATAGGGTACAACAGATATTTGAGACAGTTCAAAACTGAAAATTACCTATCAGCAGATTTTCCGAGACACAAGAACGAGATAAAACTTCTTTATCCGGGTCTGAAAAGATTCGTCGTTCATAGAATTATGTCTGATCATAACAATACCAATCTTCATAAACCTCTCAGAGCTTTTATTGAAAATGAAGAACTATTTGGAACACCGGAACACTTGGAGCTCACGGTATTGTATACTGGTTTTTTGGATCTTTCAAAAGAAGCAAAAGCAAAGATCTTTAGTATTCTATCTGAACTCAGAAAATCGCCACAATTTGAACAACAGCTGCTTGAGATGGTATTAGGCATTTATCATTCGAAAATAAAGGCAGATAAGCGATTTGACCAAAATATTTCTGAACTGATAGACAGATCGGTCAAAGATGATATATCAGCCTACTATGATCTGACGGATGTCATCCATACCAAGGGTTATATTCATCAAGATGCGGTTGCTGCAGTGGAAAAGTTTTATAACAATCATGAAGGCTTGTCGCTAATCAACAAATGTGTCCGAAAGGTTATTTCCAATTATTATGACAAGCTATTAAAGAATCTAGAACCGCAGGAATACAACGAAATGATGGAGCTGACAAAAACATTCCCTCTCTATATGAATGTGTTTGGCAATGAAGCATTTAACCACCATTTGAGAGGTTTATCACTCGGTTTTGTGAAACGGTTTCTGCGGGCATACAAAGATAAAAGGAGCAAGGATTATCAAGATCTAAAGAAATTCGTGAATTCACATTTTATCGATCTCAAATTCTTAACTTCAAAAGAATCTGTAGAGCTGTTCAAGACAAAACGAAAGAAGAAAGTAGTGGCATAAAACTACAATCAATCTTATGGGCCGTCTTGTTATTATCTCCAATCGACTTCCTTTGACAATCGAAAAGGTAGATGATGGATACATATATCATCCAAGTTCAGGAGGATTAGCAACCGGATTAGCATCTCTGGACGATTCACTTGAAAAGATTTGGATCGGATGGCCTGGACCTATCCTTGAAGAAGGCGATCAGCAACAAATTATCGCTGATCTTAATCAGAAAGGACTTGTTCCAGTGTTCTTATCCGCACAAGAGATTGAACTGTATTACGAGGGATTTAGCAATAAGACTATTTGGCCTCATTTTCACTACTTTACACAGTATACTTCATATGAGGAAAAATACTGGGAGGCTTATCAAAGTGTCAATAGTAAGGTTTTCAAAATTGTAAAAGATCAAATACGACCTGGTGATACCATTTGGGTGCATGATTATCAACTGATGCTACTGCCAAACCTGGTAAGGGAACAATTTCCAGATGCCAAAATTGTGTTTTTCCTGCATATTCCTTTTCCATCATTTGAGATCTTCAGAGTACTTCCTTACAGAAAAAAACTGCTGGAAGGTGTTCTGGGTGCTGATTTGATAGGTTTGCACACATTTGGATATATGCGGCATTTTCTCAGCGCTGTTTATAGAATTCTTGGTCATGAAGCTACATTTGGAGAAATTGACTATGCCAATCGTCGGGTCAATGTGGATGTTTTTCCAATGGGGATAGATTACGATAAGTTCGCTAATCCTGAGCAATATTATGCAGAGGATAGGATTGGCTTGATGGATGAACGTAGATTCAAATCAAAAGGCAGAAAGATTATCATTTCCATCGATCGTTTGGACTATACCAAAGGAATCTCTCAAAGACTCAAAGCATTTGAAAGATTTATTCATACGTATCCTCAATACAGGGGTAAATTAACGCTCATCTTATTGGTAGTACCATCCAGATCCAATGTTGATCAGTATCAGGAGCTAAAGCAAGAAATTGACACACTTGTGGGGCAGATCGATGGTGATTATAGAACATTCGGCTGGAGCCCTGTTCAATATTTTTTTAGATCATTTTCATTTGAGGATTTGACCAAGCTTTACAAAGTGGCAGATGTCGCCATGATTACACCGTACAGAGATGGAATGAATCTCGTAGCCAAAGAATTTGTAGCTAGTAAAGATCGACAGCAAAAAGGTGTACTAATTTTAAGTGAGATGGCTGGTGCAGCCACTGAATTGAGTGATGCCCTTTTGGTTAACCCTTTGGACATCAATGACCTGGTTGATTCACTTAAACAAGCGCTTGAAATGTCCGAAGCTGAGCAATCGGAGCGGCTTAAGAGAATGCAGGATCGAATCAGAAAATACACTGTTTCTAAATGGGCCAGAAATTTCATAGAAAGCGTTAATTCAAGAAGAAATCTTAGTACCAAATCGGATGCCTCCATCTCAATACATAATGCCAAAGATGAAATTGCATCAGGATACCGTGCAGCCACTAAGAGAACAATCATTCTGGACTACGATGGTACCCTAATGCCTTTTAATGAAGATCCTCAGGCTGTCTTTCCCGATACTGAGTTACTGTCGATTATTGAAGCCCTAGCGACAGATAAAAAGAATAAAATTGTAATCAATAGTGGAAGGGATCGGAATACTTTGGATGAATGGTTGGGGCACTTAAATGTTGATATTGCTGCAGAACATGGCACATGGATTCGAATAAAAGGAAAATGGCAATTAACGATTGAGTTGGATGATAGTTGGAAAACCCAACTCCAACCAATCCTAAACAAGGTAGTTGACAGAACGCCTGGATCTTTTGTTGAAGAAAAGGATTATAGCCTTGCATGGCATTATCGCAATTCAGACAGGGAACTAGGACAAAATAGACAGGAGGAGTTGAAAGTTCTGTTAACACCACATACCCAAAAACTTGGACTTCAAATATTAGAAGGTAAGAAGGTTCTTGAAATTAAAAACTGGAAAATCAACAAAGGAAAGGTGCTGGATTATTGGCTTAACGGAACTAAACTTAATTTTTTTCTTGCTATAGGAGATGATGCCACCGATGAGGACATGTTCAAGGTATTACCTCCGGAAGCCCTGACCTTCAAAGTTGGACAAGGATTAACCAGTGCCGGTTATCGACTCGAAAATTACCAGGAAGTGAGGTCATTATTGAAACATTTGTCGAATATCGGTGAAAACTTGTAGAAGGAATTTATTTTAGATTTCTGATTGCAATAGCTTAGATTTAACATATACTGAAAAGTCATGGGTGTTGCCTCATTTTTAGATGCTATTTCCGCATTTTTCAATTCATTTGGTTATATCTCCAAACATCGACTTTGGGGGTATTGTGTTATCCCGGCAATAATCTGCTTATTGATAGCAGGATTTATCGCCTATTGGTTTACTGGATATGCACAGGATTTCAGTGACTGGGCCATTTCAAAATACCCGTGGGAATGGGGTAGGGAGACCATTGCAAAGATTGGAAGTGTTCTAGGTACAATAATTTCCATTGCTGTTAGTCTTGCCAGTTACAAGTATTTAGTGTTAATCATTTCCTCGCCATTTATGAGTCTATTATCTGAAAAGGTGGAGGAAATAGAGG
>JAHHJQ010000073.1 GCA_018680005.1 Bacteroidia bacterium
CTCCTACGCGGTCACAAGATATACGTATGGCCAGATGAGATATAATTCAGCAAGTAGACTTCTTGATGAAATTTCGTTTGACAACCTTGAGGCCACACATCTTATTGAAGGTGGCATGGGTTCCCCAGGTAGGGCTAAAATTCAAGGTAACTTTCATATAAAGAAAGTGGAACGGTATACTGAGCCTGCTATTGATCCGGCATTATTCCGGCCTAATCATCCCAGCGAAATTCGTGAAGGTCAACGCGTTTTGCACCTTAAATTTGGAGAAGGAAAAGTGGAGAACATTGACGGTGGAATTCAAAATCGAATTGCAACGATCATTTTTGAAAAGGTCGGTGCTGAAAGAAAACGAATTGCACTAAAGTTCGCGAAACTACAGATATTGGATTAATCAGTTCATCAATAATGAACCCAACTCAAAGAAGTGAGTTTCTCAGAAAGGAAGCCAACCGTCTAGGTTTCACGCAAGTAGGTATTTCCAAAGCCGAACGACTTGATAATGCTGCAATCCAATTGGAAAAATGGCTAGCAGGGGGATATCATGGTCAAATGAAATACATGGAGAACCATTTTGAAAAAAGAGTGGATCCCAGAAAACTGGTTCCTGGTGCTAAATCTGTTATTTCCTTACTCTATAATTATTATACACCTCAAAAACAAAAGGATAATGAAGCGCCTAAGATTTCCATGTATGCTCTTGGCGAAGATTATCATCATGTCATAAAGAAACAATTGAGGGCCCTGGTTCATAAACTCCAGGTATCTTTTGGAGATTTCGCAGCAAGGATATTTGTAGATAGCGCCCCTGTCATGGAAAGAGAATGGGCAGCCCGGGGTGGATTGGGTTGGATTGGAAGACATACATTAGCCATACATCCCAGAAAAGGATCCTATTTTTTTCTTGCAGAAATTATCCTGGATATCGATTTTGAATACGATCAACCTATACGAGATCACTGTGGTACATGTACAAAATGTATAGATGCATGTCCGACTCAGGCGATTTCGAGTAACGGCTATGTGCTGGATGCATCCCGATGTATATCTTATCTAACTATAGAACTAAAAGAGGCTATACCTGCAGAATTCGAAAATCAAATGGATCAATGGATGTTTGGATGTGATGTGTGCCAACAAGTATGCCCTTGGAACAGGTTTAGTGAAAAACACCAAGAGGCGTCTTTTGAGCCCAAATCTGAACTTTTAGAAATGACCAAAAGAGATTGGCTGGAACTAACTCAAGAAGTATTCAGAGACTTATTTGGAAAATCTGCAGTAAAACGAACCTAATTCTCAGGACTTCTAAGGAACATCAAATTTCTCAATTCGAAATCCTGATTTTGGATCAAATAGCAATTCTACCTGGTTGAATGTTTTGCCCAACCCAAAAATTGTAGGTGGCCTCAAGTATTTCTTTGAAACGCAAATAATCCATCGGCTTTCTTATATAGGCTTTGGCTCCCAGCTGATAGCATTCCTCAATTTCATCTTCAAAACCGGAGGAGGAGAATACAAGGATCGGCAGTGCTCTGAAAGAAAAGTTGTTCCTAATGCTTTGAAGGATTTCTAAACCGCTCATTCCTGGCATATTCAAATCCAGGAGTGTAAAAGCAATGTTTTCGCACCCGTTAGATTCCAAATAATTTAGAAATTCCTGTCCTTCTGAAAAAATCAAGATCTGGTTTGGGATGGCCAATTCTTTGAATGCGAATTCGGCGAGCTTAGCTTCAGCAGGATTGTCCTCGACAATCACGATAGTTTTTGATGTGTCCAATGTGTAGTCAGTTTGTGTTGTGTATTGACTCAAATAATTCAAATATCATGCAACCAATATGCTTATATGATTGATGATTGTAATGTCTTTAATTATACTGTGACTATATAAAACTCCTGACATCTTCATTCATCCTTGACTTATCATTCATATATTGAAGTGTTTATATATTCACTAGAGAGAAAATCAACGTAATATCTTGAAAAACAGTAATCAGATCATCATAGGTGTTGTGACAATTATTGTGGCAGGAATAGTGGTGTATGCTTTCAGCGGAATTGTCGCATATATTCTGATAGCCTGGGTTTTGTCGATGGTAGGAGAGCCTATTGTGACATTTTTTCAGGAGCGCGTGGGAATGAAAAAATTTAAAATCGGAAGGTCTATTAGTGCGGCTTTCACCCTATTAACCCTCGTTATCATATTTGCGCTATTGATTTCCATCTTTGTACCGTTAGTTGTAGAACAAGCCCAAAATCTTTCTGAAGTGAACTACAATAATATTGCAGAAACCCTGGATGAACCCATTCGTCAGGTGAATAATTGGATGACCAGGTTGGGTGTTGAAGGTTCTTCTACAAGTCCGGAAGAACAGATGCAGAAATTACTCAGTGGTTGGTTTGATCCCGCTTTTATTGGAAATTTTTTTAGTGAAACGATTACGGCTGCAGGGAATATCCTGATAGGTGTTTTTTCTGTTTTTTTTATTGCGTTTTTCTTTCTAAGGGAGCAAGGTCTTTTCACAAACATGATGACGGCAATAGCACCTGAAAAGTACGAATCACAGATTTCTATGGCCATCGATCGTATGACGAAGATGTTGAGCAGGTATTTCAGTGGTATACTTGTTCAAATCACTATCATCACCATATTTGTTTATGTCGGTCTTTCCATTTTTGGTATCAAGAACGCATTGCTTATAGGATTTTTTGCCGCTTTGATCAATGTGATTCCCTACCTGGGACCTATGCTGGGAGCATTTTTCGCTGTTTTCGTCACCATATCTTCCAATCTTGATTTGGATTTCTATTCAGAAATGATCCCTATGCTCTCCAAAGTAGTAGCTGTATTTGCCAGTATGCAACTTCTGGATAATTTCGTTTTACAACCATTCATTTTTTCGAATTCCGTAATGGCCCATCCTCTGGAGGTGTTTATCGTTATCTTGATTGGAAATGAGATTAATGGCCCAATAGGGATGATACTGGCAATTCCGGTTTATACGGCGCTGCGAATAATTGCAAGGACATTCCTACGGGAAATAAGACTGGTAAGAAAAATTACGGATAAGATGGATCAAGCAGTTTAAAGTGATCTTTGTCTCAGCACTTCGTAAAGAATAATTCCATTAGCTACAGAAACATTCAATGAATCCGTCTCTCCAATTTGAGGGATGATAAATAATTCATCTGCTGATTTCAATAAATACTTTTGCACCCCCTGATCCTCTGAGCCAAGGATGATCGCTGTGGGTTCCCTGAGGTCTAATGCACTAATCGTCTTTGAAGCGTTCAGACTTGTTGCAAAGACTTGAATTCCACTATTCTGCAGATAGGCTATGGCTTCTGCCAAGCGTCTTACTTTGCAGACTTGCAATCGCGACAATGCTCCTGCCGAAGTCTTTATACTAATTTCATTGACCGGCGCGGATCCTTGATCAGGTACTACGATGGCATGAACGCCAAAGCATTCTGCGGACCTTGCGACGCTTCCAAAATTTCTGACATCGGTGATATTATCTAGGATCAGAATTAAAGGAACTTCATTTTTTTCAAATATGTGAGGTATGACATCTTGGAGGTTATAAAACTGAATCAGTGGGGTAAAAGCTATAATGCCTTGATGGTTCTTTCTGGTCGTCCGATTTAATTTTTCTTTTGGAACGATCTGCACCGGGATGCTTCTTTCCTTGCACAGCGATTGGATGCGATAGAAGAAGTCTTTATCAATATTTTTCTGGAGTAAGACTTTTTCAACATCCTTCTTTGAAGAAAGATACTCCAGCACAGGATGACGTCCATATACTATCATAAATAAATTGCGTTAATGTTAAATAGTATCGAAACAATAAGAGTGGTATTTTTATTGAACATTTAAATGTACTAAAAGCCATAGTGATCAAACATTGGTGATCAGCATTTTATCAACTAGACAAAGTATAGATAAATGAACATACGACCTTTGCTGATAGCATTCCTTGAGCTATTGGGCTCCCCTATCTATAGCCAACTCCATGATGTAGAGGAGATCGCTATCGAATTTATGCAGCGACAACTGCCAACAGAAGGATTCAAACCAACTGATTTTAAGGATTTCGAGGTTATCAGTAGCTATTTGTCAAAAAACAACGGGGTGACTCATGTCCATATCATTCAAAAGTACCAGGGTGTAGAAATTGAGAATGCCATATTTAATGTTAATATTCTTCCTGATGGAGAGGTTTTTCATCATGGTAATAGTGGAGTGAAAGACTTTGAAAATAAAGTAGTTTCGGATGAGGAGATAACATCGTGTCATGAAGCATTGGAAAAATGTTTCAGAGATTTGAAATTACCCGAAGTGGGTCAGATGAAGAGCATTTATCAAACTGCGAATGAAACGCTTTTCAAAAAGACAAAACATACATTTGACGACATTCTCGCAAGACAACTATACGTACCTCAGTCGGACGGAAAATACCGGAAGGTTTGGTCAGTAA
>JAHHJQ010000074.1 GCA_018680005.1 Bacteroidia bacterium
TTTCAGATCCTTCGGAATCGAATCCAATAATATTACCTACTACATCAGGCGAGTACGCTGTGACAGTCACAAATCCGGTAACAGGATGCACAAGTTCTAAAACATTCAATATAACAGCCCCCGAGGAAATTGGACTCAATATCACAGGTGATCCAAACCTATGTTTTGGTGAAACAAGATTATTCGAAGCAAACGGAAGAGGAGATCTTACATACTCTTGGATCAATGCTTCCGGACAGGTAGTTAGCAACCAATCCTCCTACAATTTTAATCTCGATGAAAGCAATGATTTTACTTTACAAGTCACAAATGCTTTTGGTTGCGAGGAATCGTCGACACTCAATGTGGTGGTCAGTGAAAACCCTGATGCCATCATCAATGCTATTTCGGACGATGTGGTTATCTGCTTTGGTGAGGAGGTTTCACTGAATCCGGATGCTAATCCAAATTTTGATTACACATGGTCAGGGGTAGACATTATTGATGAAAATGCGATCAATCCAACATTTATTCCTACGACTTCTGATAGATATGATGTGACAGTTACTAATCCGCTGACAAGATGCCAAAGCTCAAAGAACTTCGTTGTAACGGCACCGGAAGAGATCGGGCTTGAAGTGACTGGAGATCCGAACATCTGTTTTGGAGAAACAAGATTATTTGCGGCGAGTGGATCCGGAAATCTGAGTTATTCATGGATGAATGCTTCCGGACTAGAAGTGAGTGATCAGTCAGAATATAATTTTGACCTTGAAGAAAGCGGTGATTATAGATTGGTAGTTACAAATAGCTTTGGATGTCAGGAATCTGCGAATTTAAATATAGTGGTCAACGAAAATCCTGATGATATCATCAATGGTATTTCGGACGATGTTGTTGTTTGCTTTGGAGAGCAAATCTCTCTGAATCCGGATGCAAATCCTGATTTCGAGTACACATGGAACGGTGTGGATATCATAGATGAAAATGCCATTAATCCAACATTCATTCCCACGTCCTCTGACAGGTACGATGTGACGGTTACTATTCCGGCTACAGGCTGTGCAAGTTCAAAGAACTTTATTATTACAGCACCGGAAGAGATAGGACTTGAGGTAACTGGAGACCCGAATATCTGTATTGGAGAAACAAGATTATTTGAAGCAAGTGGAACAGGGAATCTAAGTTATTCATGGATGCATGCTTCTGGACAAGAAGTGAGTAACCAATCTAATTATAATTTCGACTTGGAAGTAAGTGGCGATTACACCGTGATTGCTACGAATAACTTTGGATGCCAGGAGACAGGCAATCTAAATATTGTAGTCAACGAAGTTCCTGATGCTATTATTAATGCAATTTCAGAGGATGTCATTGTTTGTTTTGGCGAACAAATTGCACTCAATCCAGATGCTGACCCGGATTATGAATACACTTGGACAGGTGAAGATATCATTGATCCTAATGCCATTAATCCCACGTTTTTCCCGACAATTTCAGACAGATATGATGTTACAGTTACGATTCCGTCAACAGGTTGTCAAAGCTCAAAGAACTTTGTAGTGACAGCACCTGAGGAGATAGACCTCAATGTGACAGGAGATCCGAATATTTGTTTTGGCGATACACGACGTTTTGAAGCGAGTGGAACGGGAGATCTAAGTTATTCATGGATAAATACTTTGGGACAGGAAGTGAGTAACCAATTCGGTTATAATTTTGTCCTTGAAGAAAGTGAAGATTTCATCGTCATTGCGACCAATAGCTATGGATGCCAGGAAACTGCCAATCTAAATGTAGTGGTCAATGAAAATCCTGATGCTATCGTCAATGCGATTTCCGGAGATGTAATCGTATGTTTTGGGGAACAAGTGTCCCTTAACACGGATGCAAATCCAAATTTTGAATACCAATGGACCGGATCGGACATAATAAATGAAAATGCGATAAATCCTACATTTTTTCCAACCATCACTGATAGGTACGATGTAACTGTGACCAATCCGTCAACCGGATGTCAAAGCACTAAGAATTTTGTTGTAACTGCACCGGAGGAAATTGGATTGGGAGTTAATGGAGACCCGAATATCTGTTTTGGAAATACAAGATTCTTTGAAGCCACCGGAAATGGTTTTCTCACATATTCTTGGAATGACAGCAATGGGCAGGAATTGAGTGACGCCTCGTTTATCAATTATGATTTGAATATCGATAATGATCTTACCATAGTTGCCACTAACAATTTTGGCTGCCAGGAGTCCGCTATGATTGCTGTAAGAATTAATGATAACCCCGATAATGCCATTGCACTTGTCGAAACAGAACATATTGTTTGCCGGGATAGTCGTGTGGCCTTGAATTCAAATGGTGATCCGAGCTTTGCATATAATTGGGTTGGTAATGAGATTATTGATCCAGCAGGTATCAATCCGGTCATTGCTCCTCAGGTTTCGGGAAATTATGCTGTGACTATTACGAATCCTTCAACGGGTTGTGAAAGTACTCAGATTGTCAGGGTCACAGTACCGGAAGACATCGAGCTAGAGGTTGCAGGAGATCGGAGTTTGTGTCATTTGGAAGATGGATTTTTTGAAGCTTCCGGAACCGGTGTGGTATTGCACAGATGGATATCTCAAGATGGTGCTATTTTGAGCAATTCTCCAGTATTGAACTATGATTTGAATATATCTAACAATATTACTGTTGAGGTAGCTAATGAATTTGGATGTGAGGAAACGACTATATTAGAAGTGAATGTAGCCGATAGGATAGATGCTGTGGATAATATTCCAGATTCCATTTTGGTATGTGAGAATGTGCCCACATCTCTAAGCACAAATACTAACGATCAATTTCAATACCTATGGTCGCCCAGTGTTTATATTGATGACAATACGTCAAGTGCACCCATTTTTTCTGCGATAGCAACAACCACATATTCTGTCGAAATAGTGGATCCGGTTAGTGGTTGTATGGAAATGAAAAATATTAAGGCGGTAGTTCCTGAAGCTATTGATCTTCAGTTATCTGATGATGTCACTACCTGTGGAGATCAGAATATCCAATTAACGGCTACCTCGACAATAGGCGAAACTTTTTCCTGGGTTTCTGAAACCGGTGCTTCTCTCGGAACAACCAGCACGATTCAAGTAAACCCAAGGGAATCCAATCTTTATATTCTTGAAATTGCAGATCAATTCGGCTGTATCCTTGTGGATAGTGTTCGGGTGAATTACACTGGAATAGATGCCCGGATTGAAGCTGATGCTATTGAGACTTGCGATGATGAGGTTCAATTGATGTTATCCAATGTACCCGTTGCGGATCAGAATGCATACACCTGGGGACCTGAAGAGGCGATACTATCAGGTGCCAATAGCAGCAACCCAATTGTTATCAATGATACCAATGATCCAATCACATTTACAGTGACCATTACAAACGAGCATAGATGTATTGTTGTAGATCAGGTTGTACTCCGTAACAGATTTGATCTTGATAATTTGAATGTAGATGGCATCAATGCCTGCGCTGAGGTAGGTGTGCAACTCAATCCGGATTTCAACCCGGCTTATGACTATACATGGTCACCGGCTGCTATGTTAGATAATCCTAATACACCCAACCCGACATTTATACCAACGGAAAGCCAAGATTTCAGTGTTACGATTACAGACGATGATGGTTGTTCTACCATCCGCGAAGTTTCTGTAGCTACTGTGGATCTTGATGAAATGGTTGACATCTCTATTACTAATGATACCTTGCTCAGTGGGCAAACGGTACAGCTTGAGGTTACATTTGATCCTGATTTTACATACCAATGGATACCTCCTGCAGGCTTAGATAATAGTACCATCAATAACCCAATTGCTTCTCCTACAGAGACTACCAATTACAGTGTAATGGTTCAAAATAGTCAAGGTTGTATCGCCACCGAAACAGTCACACTAACCGTTCTCAGTTCTGAATGTGAAGAACCTTATATCTTTTTTCCAAATGCATTCACACCAAATGGAGATGGAATTAATGACGTATTGCGAGTACGTGGTAACGCGATCACGGAAGTTCGATATATTATCTATGACAGATGGGGCGAAAAGATGTTTGAAGGTAATTCAGTGGATGACGAATGGGATGGTACATACAAAGGGCGCAAACTTCCACCCGATGTTTTTGGATATTATCTAGAGGCCAAATGTATATTTGGCGGCGAATTTAAAAAACAGGGTAACGTAACGATCTTGGACTGAGGTTCTTAGTTCGTATAGATTAACTCGATAGATATTCAAACCTTACTTAAAAGTGTGAATAACACACGCATCGAGTGTTTAGATTGCAGCTTCAATCTCTTCGGAGGTTGGAGCTGTTTTTTATTATACACAAAAGCAGTCCATGTGATATAGCCTGCTTTTGTATCACTGGAAATTCTTTAGTCTGACCTATTTCTGGCTGGTATTGAGTTCGAGACCCTGGTTGATACCTTTATTTATAGGACTCACGCCTTTATCCATCCAAACGGGTATCGGAGCACCTTTAAGATAGTGATCAAAAAACTGTTGCATCCTGATATTAAAATCGATTCGATTTTGCTTCTTCACAGGCCAGTGTGGTTCGTCATTATAGTTTAACATCCACGCGGGCTTGCCTAATCGTCTCAAAGCTCCAAAGAATTCAATTCCCTGGTACCAGGGTACGGCAGTGTCTTTGTCGTTGTGCATAATCAAGACAGGTGTTTTGATCTTATCTATTGTAAAGATGGGAGAGTTCTCCAAATAGCGTATGGGATATTCCCAAATAGTGCCACCAATACGGCTTTGTGTTCTTTCGTATTGAAACATTCTGCTTCTTCCGGATCCCCATCTGATTCCGCCATATGCACTGAACATGTTAACTACCGGAGCCCCTGATTCAACGCATTTAAACATATCTGTGCGTGTGATCATATATGCAATCTGATAGCCACCCCAACTATGTCCTTGCAATGCAATGTTATTTTCATCAATATATCCGCTAGCGATCAATTGGGTAATACCAGGCATGACGGCGTTATAGGCACTTTCTCCAGGATATCCGACCTTGTAAGGAATGTCAGGATTGAATATTATATAACCACGGCTTGCATAAAACGGGTAATTGATCGTGGATCTTCCAGCTGAAGGAGGACGGTGCCGGTAGAGCCCATCGGAACTCTTCTCATAAAAATTTACAATCATTGGGTATTTCTTGGAAGGGTCAAAATTTTCAGGTTTGACCAACATACCTTTTAGTGGAATACCATCCAGAGAAACCCACTCAACCATTTCTATATTGCCCCAATTGTATTCTGACTGCTGTGGGTTGACATCAGAAATCCTCTTTTGATTTTCAAAATTTGTATCCGTTAGAATCAAGTCAGGAAAGGAGTTAAAATCTTCCCTGGTCATGATCAACGCAGTACTGTTTTTAGCTTTTGACAGAATATTACGATAATTATGTGGCCCGTATTCTAGAATGTTAATATTTCCGTTGCTCCAGTTTATTTTTCCCCAGCCACTTTCCTTGCTATCATAATTGAAGATGTGAACCATCCCCGGTGTCTCTGTGTCGATATGTTGATTGTCGCGATCCAGATTTTGGTATCTATATCTCGTTGAAGTTTCTCTTCCTTTTGTCAACCTCTTTGGAGATTTCTGTTTTCTTGGATCAAAGGCCCAGATATCATACCTGTCATAAATAAAAAATGTGCTTTCGTCTTCATTCCATCCTGCAGATCCGGCAGGAGATGGATGTCTGGGGCGATCATTGATTTCATCGTAGAATGGCCCCAGGTCATTGTCGGTCAGTTGCCGCAATTGCCTTGTTTCGACTTCATACGCATACCAGGAGGTGTCCGGTTGGCTATACCAGTAGGCAAACTTACCCGTTGGCGATAACCTCGTAAATCCATTGATGCCCTTTGCAATAGAGTTGATCGAACCCGTTTGAGTATCCAGGATGAACAAGTCCCGCAGTGAAAAGCTTTCCCATGTTGTCATTTGTTGATATGGTCTGTCGTCATATAGGATCATATGGCGTTCATTCCGATCACGAGTGCTTGCGGAATTGGGGTGCTCAGTTGTTTCTACTTGTCGAATGGAACCATCCGATATATTCATCATGCATCGAAATCCTTTTTCTTTGTCTCGTCTTTGCTGTGATTCCTGCTGTGTATATATTCGTCCATCTTTATAGTTCCATACTTCTACATTGACGATTTCTTCATCTAAAAGACTGGTATCTTGTATTACCGGGAGAGGTGCAATTCCAAAAAATAATCTTTGACCATTTTTCGAATAATCCAGGCTGGTTTTAGGCTGAATTATCCAATCCATTCCTCTGATGGAGCTCGTGTTGACCTGTATGGCTATTCCCTTGGACTGAAGTGACCATGTATACAACTCAAATGGAGGAACGAGCGCATCTGTGGTATCCAGATTGGCAATGAAGCTAAAATGGTCACCTGTCCTGTTCCATGTCATATTTTGAAATTCACCCTTAGCCTGGAAAACCGAAATTTGATTATCATTACTCAAATCGATCGCATATATACCTTCGGTCTGTGTGCTATCTATTCCGGTTGTGTGAAAAGCGAGACGTTTGCCCTCCTTTGCTATTGTATAGGATTTGACATATGTGATCGTATCCTGATTTGCATTTGTCAGGTTGCGTATGATTAGTTTCGAACCATTTTTTGCGGATTCCTTCTTAATCTTTTTCTCATCATCATTTTTCATGTCTCGGGACTCATTATTTTTCGAGACGATTAATGGTTCTAGTTGATAGGCCATCCAACCACTCCATTTTTCAGGCACACTGTAGTTTTTTACATCTGGAATTTTTAAAAGAGTCATCGAATTTAAATCCAGAATACCTAAAGAATCTTGGGGCATGTCTTTTTTCTTTTTCTTAGCTCTTTTCAATGCCTTGATACTATCCTGAGAAGCAGAAATATGAAATATCACAAATCGACTATCATGCGTGAATGCAGGTTTGCTGGCACGTGTGTATGTCCAGGTTTCTCCGGATTGAGCACTATAAACATTGAGAATTGGATCACCCGTCTCCTTTGTCAGCCTATACATTACAAATTCGCCGTCATTTGAAATTTGTCGATCATTAATTCGATTCCAGGTTACGAGTTCTTCGTGTCCTAATATTTTCTTTTGGGCTTGTGTAGCAGCAATACATCCCAAGAGCAAAAAAGGGAATATCAAAATCTGTTTCATGGACTAGTTTTTTTTTAATTCAACATTAGAACATCATCACCAAGGGCATTCATATCCGCTTCAGTAGCAATATACCCAAAAGAATTCCAGGAGGATCTGTTTAAAATTTCCTTGTGGATTCTAATTGCATTTTCGATGTCAGCATTATAGAAGTGCCAATTTGCAATACCATAATCAACAGCATCCTGACCAGATAACGATTCACCTTCGCCTCCTGAAAGTTCTTCAAGACTGATCTCTCCCTTATAATAAAGACACAAACGATGATACCCAAAATTTTCAATGATATCCATGTCAGCATTAATATCTGCAATGCTTTTATTGGCTGCTTTCATATCACCCATTCTTCGATTAATCATATAGAGCCAATGAGAACTAGATACCAAGTTGTCGGGATTTTCGCCTGAGGCCTTACATTTGGTATATGCGTCCAGGGCTTCGGCCCAGTTTTGTTTTAAATAATGAGCTAGTCCCAGATGATAGTAAATGTTGCCATGCAAAGTACTTACC
>JAHHJQ010000076.1 GCA_018680005.1 Bacteroidia bacterium
AGGTAGTAGGTAGTAGGGAGCAATTAGCAATTAGCAATTAGCAATTAGCAATTAGCAATTAAACATAGAAAAGAAAATCATTAGGAAACTATAAAAAAAATTGATGAGGTACATTTTAAATATTGTCGTTTTCGCATTTTTAATGCTGATCATAAGTTGTAACGGAGGCAACAAAAAAGAAACTCCTTCCTCAGACACCACAACAGCAACCAGTCCATGGGAAACAGATTTCTTTGATGACTTCGATAGTTTTAATTCGGACAATTGGCAGGACCAACGGATTTGGGTCAATAATGAACTGCAGTGTTATGTTCCTGAAGGTGAATTCGGAACAAGAGAAGTGAGCGATGGGACACTAAAACTGAAAGTAGTCAACATCGGTGAAAAACGCAGCTGTGACAACCTTGATAAACATGGCGAACAACATCCTGATACCGAATATGTCGCCGGACGTATCGCATCAAAAAATCGGAAAGAATTTGTCAAGGGTAAATGGACAGCCAGATTGAAGCTTGGGGGTGATAGTGAACCCAGCATGTTCCCTGCCTGGTGGATTCTTGGCGCCCAAAATAATGAGCCTCCGGTACAAGAACCAGACGAAAATATCTGCTGGCCACTCACAGGTTCTGGTGAAATCGATATTTTCGAACATCATGGCGACGCTGAAAAAAATCACTTTACAACAGGTGCTATTAAAAACCTGGGTGAATGTGATAAAGGAGATTGGTGGAGTCTGCGTAAAGATTTTGAAACCACATTGAATGAATTTCGCGATTACTCCGTGGAATGGGAAGGTAGCGACCTGGTATATCGTCTTGATGAGAAAGAAGTTTATCGCAATGTTGGTGAAGGTGATAATTATCCGGAACCCATGTTCGCCATTTTAAACTTTGCCAAAATCACCGACAATCCAATGACCGGCGAATGGGTCATGGAAGTGGATTGGGTAAAACATGAATTTCGGAAATAATCAGATATAGTTTTTTGGTGTATATCAATGTTTGCATCATCTAAATGAAAAACCCAAAATGAAAATTGATATACTGGAAAATAAACATCTTTCTAACGATGTTCAGGAGCAAGTATCTGATTTATTTGAACAACTGAGTCCAGGAAAATAACAACTGAAATTAAATGAAATATTGAATGCGGACAATCCAGTAACATTAGCGTATTGCGAAGACAATAACAGCATTATTGGAATTGCATTAATGTGTAATTACAAGGTCATTTCGTGAAATAAAGGTTGGATCGAAGATGTTGTCGTTGACAAAAGTGTCCGGGGAAAAGGTATCGGCAGAAAATTAATGGAAAAACTAATTGAGGTAGCCAGACAGAAAAAACTTTCTGAATTACTTTTATTTACTGAAGATCACAGAAAACCTGCAATTAATTTATACAAAAGCATGGGATTTAAATTGAAGGATAGCAGGATTTATTCGAAGCAAATATAATTTACAATACTTCCAATCATGTACGAAGAAGTACGGAAAAAAGCCAAGAAAAAAGTAGAAGCCAAAGTAGCATTCTATATGTGTGCTGTTATATTTTCGTTTACTTCGGTGATCTTACTGATGCTCAGTTTCTATCTGCCTGGGGTTGCGTTTTGGTTGAGGCTACCGATACCCGTTTTTATGATGGTTTTGATTATCCTTTATCTCACTGCCTTTGGCTTACCGTTTTCGGGAACTTATTCTGAAGACTGGCGGGAGGAGGAAATCGAAAAAGAAATGATCAGACTCTACCGAAAAAAAAGAGCCGAACTTCCACCATTAGAGGAATTATCAGAATCGGAAAGATTAGAATTAAAAGAATTGGAACGCCTCAGAGAAAAATGGGATTGGGGAGAGGATTATGTATGAGGCTGATCTGATTTTTTGTCATTTTATACAATCTAAATAATGCACTTATGCAACAGGCACCACCCATATACCGGAGAGGGTTGCTAATGATAGCGATCATGCTATTCTCCCTGACGTCACTTAGTGCACAATCGCTTGAACTCAACTGGACAACAAAGACAGACGGTAAAGTAATTGCCGGGCCGGTGGCTGATGAAATGCATATCTATATCGGTAATGAAAAAGGTGTATTCTTGGCTATAGATATAAATACAGGAAAAATCAATTGGCAAATTGAAACGAGCGGTAACATCCAGGCCAAGGCCGTGCTGGCAGAAGATCTGGTAATTCTTGAATCTGCCAATACTTTTTATGCCTTGAATACAACAGATGGCAAAGAAATCTGGAAATATTCGCCCAACACACCTCCTGAGCAATTCAGCTATGGTGGTGTAGAATATTTATATAAGCTAGATCCTTTTGATGACAAGCGATCATCAGGAATATTACGTGATGGTATATTCTATACCGGCACTTCTGATGGAAATATCCTGGGACTCAATGCAAAAACGGGAGCGCTGAATTTTTCTCAGTCCACAGCGGACAATGCTCCTGTACGTAGTACACCTTTCATAGCAGATGGCCAATTATTCTATGGTGACTGGAATGGCGTTGTCTACTGTTACGATCTGAACAAGGAAACCCTGATATGGAAGAAGAATACGTATCGAGAAAAACCCTACACAACTTTTGGTGGCATCGCATCCGAATTCACTATTCATAAAGGAAAACTATTTTTCGGTGCGCGAAATCATATGTTCAATGTGCTCTGGTTAGAAGATGGACAAAAAGAATGGACTTATACTGATCCGGATGGCGGTTGGCTGATCGGTGACCCTGTCATTCGTCATGATACGCTATATATCGGAGGTTCAGATAATTTTGCCATGCTTGCTTTGGATGCCAATAATGGAAGACTATTGTGGAAGACCAAGAGGACAAAAAATATATATGCAAAACCCATCGTGACCGAGACCTGGGTCATCTATGGAGGTGGGAATTCGTACAACCCAAAAGACAGTGGAGAAATCGTTGTACTGGATCGAATGAGTGGAAGTACCTTAGCAGCTTATGAAACCACATCGAGTGTATTTTCTGCCCCAATATTAATCAATGACGAAGATGTCCTCTTTGGAAGCAGTGATGGAACGGTGTATTCCTTGAAGATCAAGTAACAAGAATGTTATTTTGAGTGTTTGTATTTTCATGCGGTAGACGCACGAAATTCATGAAGTCCTATCAATATTTGGTATTTGTCATTCATTTTGTTCTTTGGCTCTTGCCGCAATCTGCCATCGGCCAAGAATCCTATAAACAAAGTATAGACTCGATCTTCCAGGAGTATTCTACCAATACGCCGGGGATTGCCATTTCAATAGTTCACAAGGATGACATCATATATTCCAAAGGCTTTGGGAGCGCACAATTAGAATACCGGATCCCTATCGGCGAGCGTACAGTATTTCATATCGCATCGGATTCCAAACGTTTTACTGCATTGTCGATTTTATTACTTGAAAAAGAAGGCAAACTAAGTCTGTCTGAACCTATCCATCAATACTTACCCGACTTGTACGACTTTGGCTTTCCTATAACCATCCGCCATCTGCTAAATCATACCAGCGGTTTACGCGACCAGTGGCAACTACTCGGAATGGCAGGTTGGAACATCGAAGACATCGTGACGCAGGAACACATTCTAAAATTGGTATATCAACAGAAAGAACTCAATTTCAAACCAAATGACGCATTCACCTATTGCAATACCGGATATACGCTCCTAGCTGAGATCGTGGAAAAGGTATCGGGTGAGTCATTTGAGGAGTTTACGAAGACACATATTTTTCAGCCACTTGGAATGAATGACACGCATTTTCATTCTAACCATAAACATATCGTACCCAACAGGGCCTATTCCTATAATCAAAAGGAAGACGAGGAGTTTGAAAAAGAGATTCTGAATTTTGCCAATATGGGTGCTACCGGATTGTTTACGACGGCAAGAGATCTTCAAAAATGGTTGGTCAATGTCATGAGTGACGATCCAAAAGTCGGGGACAAGAATATTTTCTCAACAATGCAGCAAAATGCAGTTTTGAATAACGGTGAAGAAACCTTCTATGGCATGGGAGAAATGTCATTTCCCTATAATGGAAAACAGATCATTGGTCATGGTGGTACGGATGCCGGATTCAATTCATTTGTCGGTTATTTCCCGGAATACCAAATTGGCATTATCGGTCTATCCAATTATGGAAACATCAGTGCCGGAAACCTGGTCCTACAGGCTGCTGACATATACATGCAACAGAAAGGCATATCGCAGAACTCGGAACCGGTAGATGTACCATCCCCGACTTCCACCGAGGAAAGACAATTCATTGATCCGGATGAAAAAGCCATGGAAAAGCAAGTCGGTGTTTATGAAACGGTATGGGGAAATGTATTTGTAAAAGAAATCAATGGCGATCTCCACTTCAAGAATGTTGGTGATGATGCTGAATTCCAGTTATTTAATGCTGAGACCACCACCCAATACTATAATGAAGAAGAACAATACACTATGGTATTTTCTGATTTAGAAAATGAAGAGTACCATGCATTAAAGATTACTGGTCCAAACAATACCAACTTCTCCGCCATCAGAATTTATCCCGTCTTTTATTCCTCTGATGATTTGAAAGAATTTGAAGGGGCATACCATAGTGATGAATTGTCCACTACTTATGAGATTGTCTTAGATGAAGATAGTCTTGTAGCGAAACATGCTCGTCATGCAGATATTCCGCTCCAATTGAAAAGTCGCGATCGCTTCACCGGAGAACAGTGGTACTTTGATATCCTCGAGTTTATCAGAAATGAGGAAGGCGAAATCGTTGAAGTTTTGATTTCTGGAGGAAGGGGACGAGTGAAAGATATCCGTTTCAAAAGGCTGAAGAATGATTGATTGCTTATTGCTTATTACTTATTGCTGATTTCTACTTGATTGAATTGCTAGATGCTGGTAAGCCGAGGGCTTGCGCCACCGCTCCTAGAACTCTAAAGCTAAGTCAGCGGACTCAGAATAGCCTTAGCGCAGGCGGTCGACAGTAGATAGTTTACGGCTAATATCCGACAAACCGTTCAAGGTAGTCTCTGACTACCGGTTCATTTTTTATAGCGTCTCCCGACGCGGCATATATCCACCATTTTCTCGGTTGGCAGAGAACCACTTCCTCGACCATCGGAACTCTAGTGAAGGTGGCACTACTCCTAACTATTCCCAACCTCTGCAGCGGTAGCACTTGCTTCCTCCTCCTCAACCGGAGCAGGAAAATAATCCGTCGTATTCTCCTCAATCAGTTTTTTGAGCGCTTCCATATTCATGGCTTCCTGGGAAGTAAAGGCACCACCAAGTTTCTCCATTAGAGCAAACATCGATCGTCCCATCAGACCTTTGGCCATAGCTTTTGAATTGGTTCTGATTGTCGTTTTATCATCTGCCTCCGTAAATGTCATGATTTGTTCCATATCCATCGCCTCACCTTCAAAGTGCATTTCAACATGATCATTTTCCTTAATAGAAACTATCGTTTCAATCAATTCAAATGCAGGTTGACCTTCACCTGGTTCAACTACAACTTTGTACTTGCTGCCGACTTCAAAGTATTCTCCTTCCATTAATTCCATACTTTTGAATCCTGCCAGCCATTGGTCATATTTGGATTTATCTTGCGAAACAGCCCATGCTTCTTTCACGGGTTTATCGACTTTGACTTCATGCCCGTATTCGATGACCGGTATAAACAAACCAAAAGCGAGAAAAACTAAAATAAGTGCAGCTAGAAAGTAGAGAAGGTATTTGAAAAATTTCATAACGTTCGATATTGTGTGACTACTAACCTAAAAT
>JAHHJQ010000096.1 GCA_018680005.1 Bacteroidia bacterium
GGTGTGCTCAATAAAGATCTTTTCATTGAGTTCTGTCTGCCTTATTTAAATCGAATTAGAGAAGAATTAAGGGATGCGAAAATGATCTATTTTCCCAAAGATGGTTGGTATGCGCTGGAATCCTTGAAAGAAATTAACTTTGATGTAATCAGTCTTGACTGGACCATAACACCTGGATACGCAAGAATGATATTCGGAAATGGTCAGATTCTACAAGGAAACATGGATCCTTCAGTACTTTATGCAGACGATTCCATAATTAGTACTGAAAGTCTAGGGATCATGTCCGGGTTTGGAAGAAATCACATTTTTAATCTTGGTCATGGCGTTTATCCGGATATCGATAAGGACAAAGTGAAGCATCTTGTTCAATGCATAAAGGAATATGAATATCCAAAATCATAATTTCTTTGTTACTTTCTACTAATTTAGTGATATGAGTTGGTTCAAAAGATTAAAAGAGGGCATTCAAACTTCAACTGTTAATAAGAAGGAGGTGCCTGATGGCTTATGGTCTCAGTGTAAAGGTTGCGGTGAAGCGAGTACATACAAAAAGTTAAAGGAAAACCTCTTCGTATGTCCACATTGTGAACACCATTATCGCATAGGATCACATGATTACTTCGATTTATTATATGATGGAAAGTATGAAGAGCTATTCACCAATTTGGAATCAATTGACATTCTGAAATTTACAGATTTGCAGAGCTATCCGGATAGATTAGCTGCGGCAAAGAAGAAAACCCAATTAAAAGAAGCAATATCAGTTACAACTGGAAAAATTGGTAAATATCCGATGATTATAGCAGCCATGGATTTTACCTTCATTGGTGGATCGATGGGGTCTGTAATGGGAGAAAAGATTGCTCTGGCAATAGAACATGCAATAGAGCACAAGATACCCCTAATGATTATTAGTAAATCCGGAGGTGCAAGAATGATGGAGTCTGCATATTCACTTATGCAACTTGCAAAAACTTCCGCCATGCTAACCAAACTTTCAGAGTCTATTGTACCATATTTCTCCTTCCTGACGGACCCGACTACGGGAGGAGTAACTGCATCCTTTGCTATGTTAGGTGATATTAATTTTTCTGAGCCAGGAGCACTTATCGGGTTTGCTGGACCCAGAGTAATCAAAGAAACAATCAAAAGAGACCTGCCTGAAGGATTCCAGACCTCTGAATATGTAATGGAAAGTGGTTTCCTGGATTTTATCATACACAGAAAGGAGTTGAAAGAAAGATTACAGCAACTTCTTTGTGTTTTTAATAAATCCAAGGCATCGGCATAATCATTCCTCCATTACTACCATAGATTTTTCCAGGGGATTAAAGTAGGGAACTAATGTCTCGAATATCTCTGGCCCATATTTGAGGTACATACCTAGAAAGCTTTCCTTTCTTTCTTGCAATCCCTGGCCAGGAAACAATTTGGCTTTTATATTCCTGATTTGACTTATGGAAACTTCTTCGTTCTGTTTTGCAGCCCGTTTCACTCTGCTTGCCAACTGTTGAGTTTGTTTGAATATTTTCTTTCCTTCTGAGAGCACCTTTGGCTTCAAAGTAGCGTCGAATTGACTTGCTTTTTCTGCGATGCTCTGAAAGACTTGGTCAATAGATCCAAGTTCTGTATCGAAATCCAGATTCTTCTGATCTTTTCGGGAAAGAAATGCGTTGATTACAAAGTCTTCCGGTGCAAATAGATCATGTAGACTTAGTTCCAGTTTTGACATTTTTTTCAGTGATCCCTTGTCGATAACCATTCCTGAATTTCGTCGAATTAACATAGGGAAATTCAAATTAAAATGTTCAAATTGAGATTTCCGTTCAAGCCAATAAGCAATTTCGCCCCCTCCACCAACATAAGCCAGATTGGGCAGTATTGACTCCTGGAATATCGGTCTCATAACAACATTTGGACTAAAGTCTTCTGGACGATTGGTTATTGCAGATAGGAGTTCTTCCTGAGTAAAGGATATTTCAGTATTAGTTACTGCATAATGACCGTTTTCCTTGATGAGTCTATTCCGTCCACCATCTCCTGTGTAGAAGAAATTGATCTCCCGAGCGGTAGCTTGAGGTTTAAGTTTAATCTTTCGCAATGCACCTTGAGCGTTTTCGACATGAGAATAACTAGGCGTTTCAATTACTTCTTCCAAGATATATGACTTGAAAGCAGCTTTCAGAGAGGGTGCCGACATATCTAAAACCACTAACCCTAAATCCTTAAATAAATAGTTTGTGAGCTGGAATGCAAATTGGCCATACGTTTGAGAATTGTCTCGGAATTTTTGCACTTCCTGTTTGAATTCCATTGAAGCTTCTGACGAGCCTAAGACTGTGAAAAAATCATTCAGCATAGCATCAAATCCTGCATCCAATTTAAATTTACCTACAGATCCTTTTTGATCACTTTCCCACGAAAACCGCTTGCCATACAAGGAGAAGTGATTGATTTCTTCAAAATCATGATCTTCACCACCTAAAATGAATATCGGTATGACTCGATAGTTTGAGAGTTTCTTTGAAAGCTGATTGGCCAGATTGATTACTGAAAATATCTTGTAGAAGTAATATGCAGGTCCTGTCATCAAACTTGGTTGATGTGCTGTAACAACTGTATATGTATTTTTATCAGATATGAACGCTATGTTGTCTTCCACAGATTTCGAGGTCGAAATCGAAGAGTACTGTTGTTTCAAGGTTTTTTCCAGAAGCTGTCGATCGAATCGCTCTTTCGATTTGTGCTTGATAATATCTTCGAAGGAGTCAATTTGTACCGGATACTTATAAAATGGCCGCAATGCTGCTATTTCATTAACATACGCCAGATCCCTGCTGCTGAGTTGAGGTATATCAGCTAAATTTAGTTTATATAAATTCATCTTTTTGATTGATTATCAAGTACTTAATTTAAGTGTGCATTTTAAGAATTAATGCGCTGGTTCAAGGTATAATATTAAGGCAAATGTAATCCTTCCCCCGTTTAATTCATATCTTAGGATTTTATAATAAACCAAGTAACGCTTTTATGTCAAGATACGTGTTAGCCTTGGATCAAGGTACTACAAGCTGTAGGGCTATTCTGTTTGATGAAAACTCACAAATTTATAGTGTTGAACAAAGAGAATTCCCACAAATTTATCCTAAACCAGGTTGGGTAGAACACGATGCCAATATCATTTGGGAAACTCAACTCAAGGTTACTCTGGATATCCTAAGCAAGAATAATATTCAACCTCTTCAGATTGATTCTATCGGAATTACTAATCAACGTGAAACGACAGTCATTTGGGAAAAAGCAACTGGAAATCCTATTCACAATGCTATCGTATGGCAAGACAGAAGGACCGCTCCAATTTGCGAAGAGCTAAAAAAAAGTGGACACGAGGATTATATCAGAAAGAATACCGGTCTCGTTGTTGACGCATACTTTTCAGGTACGAAAATTAAATGGCTCTTAGATAATGTAGACGGGGCCAGGGAAAAGGCTTCTAGTGGTGAGCTACTATTTGGAACCATGGATACCTGGATTTTATGGAAACTTACCAACGGTGCCGTTCATAAAACAGAATATAGTAATGCGTCCAGGACTTTAATTTATAATATCAAAGAATTAAAATGGGACGAGCATTTGCTACAGGTTTTGGATATAGATCAAAGCTTGCTTCCAGAAGTGTGTCCATCTTCACATTATTTTGGAACGACATCAATTTTTGGGGGTTCCATTCCGATAACAGGTATAGCAGGTGATCAGCAAGCAGCTCTTTTTGGTCAAGGATGTTTGAAGCCAGGTATGGCGAAGAATACCTATGGTACTGGTTGTTTTATGCTAATGAATACTGGAAGTGAAGTTTTTGATAGTAAAAATGGGTTGCTAACTACTTTGGCTTGTTCTCTCTCGGAAAAACCTGTATATGCTTTGGAAGGCTCAATATTTATTGCTGGTGCTGCAATTCAATGGCTAAGAGATGGTCTCAAAATGATTCAAACCGCTCCAGAAAGTGAAGATCTTGCCAATGCAGTGGACGATACAGGTGGAGTCTATGTCGTACCAGCTTTCGCAGGACTTGGCGCTCCATACTGGGATATGTATGCCCGGGGTGCAATTTTTGGCTTAACACGTGGCACGGAAAAAGAACATCTTGTAAGAGCAACCTTGGAATCTCTGGCCTACCAAACCAAAGATGTACTTTCAGCAATGGAAGATGATTCGAATATCAAATTATCCAAACTCAGAGTAGATGGGGGAGCAGTGACCAATAATTTTTTACTTCAATTTCAAGCCAATATTTTAGGTGTTCCTGTAGAACGCCCCAGTATAATAGAAACCACAGCCCTAGGAGCTGCCTATCTCGCAGGAATTCATACAGGATTTTGGAAAGAGTCAGATATATTGGATAATTGGCGATGTGAAAGGACATTCATTCCTGAAATGTCACCAGATGCAAGTCAGAAACTCTATACAGGATGGCAAAAAGCTGTACAGCGGACCATGAAATGGGAAGAAGAGGACAGTTAGACTGAAAGTTCAAATCCTACTATGAAGAAAATATCAATTCATGAGTATTTTACTAGACTTAAACATCTTCCTATCATAGACGTTCGCAGCCCAGCGGAGTTCCAAAGAGGTCATATTCCGCGCGCTTCTAATTTACCAATATTCTCCAATGAAGAACGAGCGATCATTGGAACAATCTACAAACAAAAAGGACAAGAACAAGCTATAGACAAGGGACTCGAAATTGCGGGTTCAAAGATGTCCGACTACGTGTCTCAGTTGAGGCAGATCACCAATGAAAAGAAAATCGTCATTCACTGCTGGAGAGGAGGGAGAAGAAGTGCCAGCCTGGCATGGTTGTTTTCATTCGTGGGTTACAAAGTATTTACGATTGAGAAAGGATATAAAGCATATCGAAGCTATGTGCAAAAAATGATTGCTGGAAATGAATTGTACCTGATTGTTTTGGGAGGTAAGACCGGCAGCGGTAAAACTGCGGTTTTACACAAATTGAAAACAATGGGGGAGCAGATAATAGATCTTGAACGATTAGCCAATCATAAGGGATCAGCTTTTGGAGCTATAGGTGAAGAAAAACAACCGTTTTCGGAATATTTCGAAAATTTGCTCTATGAAGAAATTCTAGAATTAGATAACTCAAGACCAGTCTGGATCGAAAATGAAAGCAAAGGTATAGGTCGAGTTTTTATACCTGATTCATTTTGGGATCAGATGAAAAAAAGCCCCTTAATCCACATAGAAATACCGATGATTGAAAGAGCTGCTTTCCTTTCTAAAACTTATGGTCGGGGTGATAATAATGATTTGAAAAAATCATTTCATTTTATACATAAACGCCTTGGAAGCCGAGCCTTGAAAGAAGCAATACAAGCTATTGACAATCAGGACTATAAGCTTGCTGCAACTATTGCGTTGAATTACTATGATAAGACCTATTCCTATAACTTGAAGATCAATAGAAGTCCAGATATTACTATTTTGAATTTTGACCAAATTGATATTGATTTTATTGCTAAGAATTTAATGGAGCATGTCAGTAAAAGAGAAGAATATCAGGTTAACCCAGTATAGTCACGGGGCTGGTTGTGGTTGCAAAATTTCACCGGCAGTGCTGGATCAAATTTTAAAGCATTCTGATCAAAAGAAATTTTTTGATGATCTGATTGTCGGCAATAGTGAAAAGGATGATGCCGCCGTAATTGATATTGGCAACAATATAGGAATCGTTAGTACGACAGATTTTTTTATGCCTATTGTTGATGATCCTTTTGACTTTGGACAAATAGCATCTGTCAACGCAGTGAGCGATATATATGCAATGGGAGCTACACCCTTGATGGCGATAGCGATTTTAGGGTGGCCTATAAATCTACTTCCTGCTGATGTGGCCAACCTGGTGGTAAGTGGGGCAAGGAATGTATGTAATCAGATAAACATCCCACTAGCCGGTGGGCATAGCATTGACAGTCCTGAACCAATATTTGGGCTCGCTGTGACTGGGAGGGTTCACCTACCTTATCTGAAACGTAATGGTGGAGCACAAATTGGCTCCTCATTGTACCTAACCAAACCTTTGGGTGTAGGTATTTTAACTACGGCAGAAAAGAAACAAAAACTGCTTCCAGAACATATTGGATTGGCTAAAAAAAGTATGTTACAAGTGAATGCCATAGGGGCGGAGTATGCCAAGCTTGATTATGTCGAAGCTATGACAGATGTTACTGGTTTTGGTTTAGGGGGGCATCTGACTGAATTGTGTGAAGCCAGCGATTTGAGTGCATCGCTTCATCCGGAAACACTTCCTTTGCTATCCGGTAAAGCTTTGGAAACGTATATAGAAGAGGATTGTGTGCCTGGAGGAACTTATCGAAATTTTAATTCGTACGGTAATGAAATTGATCCTTTGAGCAAGATTCAAAAAGCACTAATCTGTGATCCTCAGACCAGTGGTGGTCTGCTAGTTGCAGTTAGTTCTGGGTTTGAAGCCCAATTTGAAGATTTTAATACTTCAAGAGGAGCACCGATATTTAGAATTGGCACATTGATCACCAAAGAGAAAAGATTAATTCGAATCGTTTCTTGATGAAGATTAATTATTTAATAGATCAATTGGAAATGAATCGAGAGGTCATGTTGGCTTTATTGTCCGATGTTTCTACTGAACTCATCATTTACAAACCCTCACCACAATCCTGGAATCTTCTGGAGATTATATGTCATTTGATCGATGAGGAGAAAGAGGATTTTAGATTGAGGGTAAAGCACGTTATCGAATATCCTGAAACCACACCGCCTTCCATTGATCCGGTAAGCTGGGTGATGAGTAGAAATTATTTGGATCAGGATTTTGGAAAGAAATTGAAAGAGTGGGATGTTGAAAGAAAGAAATCGATTCGTGAAATGAAAGAATTAGCTCCAACTTGCAACTTTAACAGTGGCTTTGATCATCCCACATTTGGCAGGATGACGGCGTACTTTTTTTTAAGAAATTGGATTGCACATGACTATCTACATATCCGGCAAATAACCAGGAACAAATATCAGTTTTTGGAAATGATGGAAAATAGGGACGTTAGCTATGCCGGCAGGTGGTAAAATTCCTTACATTAAAAAAATAAATGATATTTATTCCATTCATTTCAAATCATTTATATAGATTTATACCTCAGATTTGTTGATCCCACCTATAGCATTCCGATTTATTTTATTCTCCCTTGATTTACTGATATATAAAAGCTAACACGAAAAGTCCCATAAACCTTCGTGTTAATCAGTGAATAGGCTCCCGACATTAACGTAGTTGGGCCATTCCAAAACCGTACTACTAAAGACGTTGGAAACCTAGTGCTTCCAACGTTTTTTTTATGGATATGATGAATAATTCAATCTTGAAGTTATAAAAGTGGTGAAAAAGAAAAGTCATTTAATGCGCCTGTCATCCTTTCCGCGTAGTTTTGCAGACTTTATCGGAAATGATTGAATATGCATGTATATAAATTTGGAGGAACCTCCGTCGGCAGTATTGATCGGATGAAGGCAGTCCTGGATATTATCAAGTCTGATGACAATCGCAAAATTATAGTTCTTTCAGCAATGTCCGGTACGACAAATGCCTTAAGCAATATATCAAGGCTGATTTCAGAAGGCGATCAGAAGCACGCTACTGAATTGGTTGAAAACATGTACCTCAGTTATCAAGATATTCTTTCAGAATTTGATGGTCATGCCAAGGAAAAATCTACACTTGAATCCTGCATGTCAGATATATTTGAACTTATTTTCAATTTAGTTAAAATACCTTACACAGCTGCAAATGAGAAGATTATACTTGCTCAAGGTGAACTTCTATCTTCCAACATATTTCATATGCTTTGCAGATCCCGAGGCCTGGAAACAAGTATCATAAATGCTTTGGACTTCATGCGAGTGAACCATCTAGAAGAGCCGGATTATGATCAAATCAATGAAAAGGCAATTGCGGCATTGGAACAGTGCAAGAATGCTCATGTTATCATAACCCAAGGTTATATATGCAAAAATAGTAGGGGAGAGATCGATAATCTTAAAAGAGGTGGAAGTGACTATACCGCCACGATCTTGGGTTCTCTGATAAAGGCGGCAGAAATACAAATTTGGACAGATATTGATGGAATTCATAATAATGATCCTCGAATAGTCGAAAACACGACACCCATTGAAATACTTTCATACAGAGAAGCAGCCGAGTTGTCCTATTTTGGGGCTAAGATTTTGCACCCTTCATGTGTTCTGCCGGCAGAAAAAGCTGGTGTTCCAATCAGATTGAAATCTACTATGAAACCCGAAGCTAACGGGACTTTGATAAGCAACAAAATAAGTGATCGTCCAATTACTGCACTTGCAGCAAAAGATGGCATTACAGCCATTAAGATCTATTCGCATCGAATGTTGATGGCTTATGGATTCTTGCGTAAGGTGTTTGAGGTGTTCGAAGAATTCAACACTCCGGTAGACATGATAACCACATCAGAAGTCGCCGTCTCACTCAGCATTGACGATACCACAAACATTGATGATTTGGCAATGGCGCTTCAGGAATTTGGAGAAGTTGAAATTGAGCATGGCTATAGCATCGTATGTGTAGTAGGCAATGCTTTGTATGAGGATAAGGCATATCTCAATGAGATTTTTGAGTATCTCGCTGATATTCCAATAAGAATGGTATCTATGGGAGGAAGCAAGTATAATATATCAATCCTTGTAAGCTCCAGATATAAAAATGAGGCCTTAATTCGGCTGAACCAGCTTTTCCAAAGATCTTCACAAACCTCTTGATAAAATTTGGGAATGATTCCTTTTTAGCGACTTTTGCGGTTTTTATTCATCTAAAATTTGAAAATGAACAGAATATATCTGGTACTAATGATAGGCTTTCTTCTAGGGCAGTTGTCTTGTGAATCGGGTCTTCAGAGCGGCGATATCCAGCTCAAAACCCGTCAGGACAGTCTCTCTTATGCCTATGGTCTCATGGTTATTGACGGTAGTCAGGGAATGAAACAATTTGGAATTCAAGTGAATTCAGAAAAGTATCAGGAAGGTTATGAATTTATCTATGCCAATCCTGATAATTATGACGAACAGGAACTTCAGCGACCTTTGATGGAGGTTTCAGAAGAAATCCAATCCAGAGAAGGACTGCCATTTAGCACAGATGATCCCAGTTCAGTTGATATGGAAGCGCTCAGTTATGCACTTGGGGCAATGGATGCGTTGAAATATCTCTCGTGTGATTATAAAGTCAATGGTGCCGCGGTTTGTGCTGGAATTCAGGATGCCTATAGTGGAGAAACAAAATTGGATCCTTCGACGACAAGTGAATTGGCACGTCAATTTAGTCAGGAATTCTTTGTTGCGCAACAAGCGGAAGCTGCAAAACAAGCGCCAATCAATAAGGAAGAAGGTGAAAAATTCATTGCTGAGAATGCATCTAAAGAAGGAGTTAAGACCACTGCAACAGGATTGCAATATAAAATTCTCAAATCTGGAACAGGCAGATCTCCAAAAGCTGAGGAGGAGGTGTCCGTTCACTACGAAGGAAAATTAATCAGCGGGAAAGTATTCGATAGCAGTATTGCTCGTGGTGAACCAACTGAATTTTTTGTGAATCAGGTAATTCCTGGTTGGACCGAAGCGCTTCAACTTATGAAAGAAGGTGACAAATGGCAATTGTATATACCATCCAATCTGGCATATGGTGAGCGAGGTGCAGGTGGTGATATAGGACCCAATGCTACTTTAATCTTTGATGTAGAGCTATTGGAGGTCAAATCAGAAAACTAATTAAAGAGACCGAGCATCCAAAAAAGGCTGTTTGCACATATAGGCAACAGCCTTTTCAATTCCACTTAATGACCCTATAATTAATATTATGTTAAATAGGATGTCAGAAAACTAACCTACTAACATAACCCTTCCGGAAATATTTCATTTAAGATTGAAACAAGGGCCCTATTCTTCTGCGTATTCCGAATTTTAGAAATAAACTAATCCGGCATATAAATATTAGCTACGCCAGAGCAGTAAAGTTTCTTCATACAGACTTAATTAACTAAAACTCCACATGAACCTGCGAAAAAAGTCCTCTTCCGCCCATTCCACTGTTCGGTTGTCACGACGGTTATATTGCTGCTCATACACCTCCAATAATTCTAGCGGAATGTCCAGAAAGCACTTTGATTTATTACAATGCCGATTTACAGATCTATCAATTGGATTTGGCAACAGGAAATGACTCACTAATTGCTACAGTACCTACCAGATACTGTTAGGCAATTTAGACTTGCCACATATCAACATGTTTAAGAAATATCTTAGCAAGGTTCTGTGCATCGCTGATCGCGCGATGAGGAGTTCCGGTAAATTCAAAGCCTTCAAGCGATAAGGCTTTGCTCAGTCCTTTGGCCCTATCCATTTTTCTCAAGTCCCGATATTGGCTCTTTACATTGATATGTTGTTGTAACCAATCGGTTTCCAGGTCATAAGATTCGCTTTCAGAAGTAAGATGTATTCTGTCAAAATCACCCCAACTGCATAACATATAATTTTCGTTATAGATATCGATCCAATCCATAAAGTCATATATCACAGATTCGAAACCATTTGCTCTATCAATGTTATGCTGTTCTATTTTGGTTAGTTGACGGCAAAACAAGGATAATTCAGGATTGTATTTAGGTTTTATAAACCTTGAGAATTCTCCAAGGTTTTCACCGAAATATGTACATTTTACGGCACCAATCTCAATGGTCTCCTGGATCATACTAGGGGGACTACCCTTCCAGCATGTTGCTTCAATATCGTAAACGATATAGATCATATAAACCTAATTCTAATTAATCTAGATGGTGACCACCTTCGCATCTTCTTCGGCAGCCACATTGCGTAGCTTGGAATAAAAAATACTTTCTAGGCCATAATTTGCTAATCGGTTGCTATAAAAAAGCAATAAACTAAGGTTGTCGGAAATTATCCTATTGGTCTTTTTAGTAACTCTTATGGGTCTTTTATCATGATAAGCACCAAGAGATCTTATTCCTTGATATATTAGCGATTTGATTTCCATGGCAGCAACCGAATTGGTTACGAGTATCTCTCCCATTTTTTCCATGGCCAGCAATTCGGTTCTTAATAGCTCCACCCAGGTTTTGACTTCATCGAACGAAAATTCATAATCAGCTGGATTCAATCTTAAAAAGTCATAAATCACCAATTCTGAATGTTGACTTCTGATCATATGAAACAGGCTAAAAGCCATCAGATGACTGGAAAGGATTATATTCTCGCTATGATACTTACTGACTATTTTTGATGCTAACTTTCGGGTATAAACCTGATCCCGTTGTTGATCTTGAACCAATTGACCATCTTGCAAGAAATACTCTTTTAATTCTATTTTTCCAAATCCTGTTTTTCTTGATCTTCCTTCGGTGTCAACATCATAACCTAGTACATCCATGGGTTTTCCAAAAGAAAGATGAATCTCAGAAGTGTTTGAAAATAATTCCCACATAAACTTCAAAGACTTCCGGATACTATACGACTGGTCTCTTGAAATAAAATATTTCTCTTTCCCGGATTTTCTTAAATGTTGATCAATCAAATACTTCGCTTCCAATACAAAATGATAACTCGTGTTAAGAGGCACAATAAAGACTTTTTCACTCCTACCCTTTTGAAATAAAGCTCTTTGAGCGGCAACTGCTGTCCCCAAAAGCCCCATTTTGAGTTGAGTTTCTATCTCTCCAGATCTGGATCTTGTGCCTCCTGGGAAAAACAGACTATTGACCCCATGCTCAATAGAGAGCTGAGAAAAGTTTTTGAGTGTTTGAAGATAGATGTCGTTTTTTTTTCTTCGATCCACTCTGTAGGCTCCCATCCGATTCATGAAGTATGCGGCAGCTCCGCTATTATACAAGTTGAGTCCTGCCCCGTACGAAAAAGATGGTAAACCCATAATAGAATCCATGGCATAACCAACCATAACAGAATCTATATTGCTTAAATGGGTTGGTACTATCACCACTGTTCCTTTTGAAAACAACTGTCTTATCTGATCTATCGGGCCATAGACTTTCAACCTGTCCTGCACACGATACTTAGTTCCAATCAATCTTCGAAATTTTTTGTTAGCAGCAGCATTCAGAAGTCGATTGAAAATGGCGGTCAGTATCCTGCGCCCTTTCCTGAACGTGCTGGGTTGGAATGTACCTACAATTTCTTCAGAATAGGATGAAATTATCTCTCGGATCTTGTTGAGGTAAAAGTTCTTATGGGCTTCATCATCAAGATCTTGAGATAATTTGAACATAGCATTCTTCATCTTACTCCAATACATGCTCTCTTTTGGAGGATCGACTTTCCAGGGTTCTTCAGCTACTCGTGATCTCTCCAGGAAGATTGTCTTTGAGAGAATATCCTTCAATTCAGAAGTACTTAAACTTGAGTAGTACGAATATGTCATGTTGATCAATTCCTGTACGAAAGCTTCCCTATTGCGACTTAGCCTTGCAATTGGCCAATCCGTGATATTCTCATAGAGAGGTGAAAATGTTTTTGAAGCTTTGAGCACTGAATATGTTCTTTGTTGTAAGACTATTCAATAATTTTCGCAATGAAATCAAGGATATCATCGCGGCCGTCTTGTT
>JAHHJQ010000113.1 GCA_018680005.1 Bacteroidia bacterium
AACAACTTCCATCCTTCATTTAAAGCTTTTCTCAGCTCAGGGATTACAATTCCAGGTTTTGGTGGCCATCGCTGATCGCTCGATGCAAAGTATATTCTGACCAAATTCAAAGCGTCATGGGTGGCAATAAATCCATGGAATTCTGTCGGATGAGAGAATAATGGATATCTGTTGAGCTGATAATTCAGGATTTCAGCTTCGAGATACCTGATAGGTTGAATCTCTCCAATAATTCCATGGAGCACTAATTCGGCATTCTTAAAATCATCCATCAATGTATCCAGATGTGCCTGGTTAGTTGTCTTCAAATCGCTTTTTGCTAGGACCGCAGATTGCAAAGCTTTTTCACCAAGGACGGTTAATAGAGTATCTCGATATGCTTCAAGTGCAGAAACGTTGTCGATAGAGGACTGCCATAAATAGTCCTGATTGTCTAATTGCCAGTATTGATATATTTCCTGCCCTTTTGTTTCTAATACGACGGGATCCAATTCCATCAACGAAATTTTTCCTTCAAGTGGCTCCTGAGGACAAACTCGAATCAATAGAATAGGCATCAAAAGAATGAAATACGCTATTTTCATGTGCTACCAAATATAGGTCTCTTTTGGATTTGGATCCTGCATCCTCAAATTTTGCGATTGAAAAATACCGGATTCAATGCAACTCAATAGCCAAGAATAATGTCTGTTCATAAAATCTATTTTATGAAAAATCTAATTGCCCTCTTCATTCTTTGTATTTCAACAACCATTGCTCCTGCTCAAATCGATATTTCAACGGATCAATGGCAGAAGGATCTTCGATTTCTTCAAAACACCGTTCATACGGAATATCCTTTTCTCTTTAAAAAGACTACCAAAGAAGATTTTGATAAGAAAGTAGATATGCTGCGATCGGATATTCCAAACATGAAGGAGCATGAAATCATTATCGGGTTAGCAGAGATTGTCGCATCATTTGGATATGGTCATACTTCACTGCCGTTGTATTCATGGAGACCTGGGCAAACATTTGATTTTCATCAACTCCCATATCATTTGATGGCCTTTGAGGATGGGATTTTTATTCAAGGCACGCATAAAGATTATGAAAATGCCTTAGGTGCCAAAGTGTTGAAGATCGCTGATACATCAATTGAAAAGGCACTCGATATGGTTCAGCCGGTATTTCCTTCGGAAAATGATATGTTCTATAAGGCATATGGAATGTACTATTTAGGTGTTCCTGAGATTTTGGATGTACAGGGAGTCACAGATGGACTTTTAGATGAAGTGACATTGATACTCGAAAAAGATGGGAAGACATTTGAACAAAGCTTTTCTACGATGGAAACGGAGCAATTTCCAGGTCAATATGGATTCATCAAGGAAGAAGGGCAATGGCTGGATGCCAGAGATAATAGTGAAGACCCCTACTATTTAAGGCATCTGGATAAGATATATTACTATGAATACTTGCCTGAAGAAAAGACGGTATATATCAGACATAGCCAGATCCAGGATGATCCGGAAGAACCGATTCCTGCATTTTATGATCGTGTTTTCCAATTCGTAGATGAAGAAGATGTTGAAAAATTGGTCATCGACGTACGCTTAAATGGTGGTGGTAATAATTACAAAAACAAACCCATCGTCACGGGAATTATTGAAACTGAAAAAATAAATCAACCAGGAAAATTATTTGTCCTTATCAATGGAAGGACTTTTTCTGCTTGTCAGAATTTGGTGAATGAATTAAGTAATTATACGAATGCCGTTTTCGTGGGTGAACCAACTGGTGAGAATATCAATTTTTATGGTGACAATCGTGAAATCACCTTACCCAATAGCAAAATTCCACTAAGACTTTCATATGCTTGGTGGCAGGATAAACCACAGTGGGAAAACGACGACTGGCTTGCTCCGCATATTGCAGTAGAGATGTCTTTTGAGGAATATCGAACCAATCAAGACCCCGTATTAGAAACGGCTCTGGCTTTTGATGATGAAAGTTTTATCCTTGATCCGATGCAGCATATGACGGATCTGTTCATGGCTGGTGAAAAGGAAAAATTAGGAGAGACCGCTGCAAAGATCGTCAATGATCCAAAGTATCGATTTTTTGATTTTGAGGGAGAATTCAACACCGCAGGTTACAATGTATTAAATAGCGGTGATGCGAAAACTGCAATTGAAATCTTTGGCTTTGTCGTTCGGTTATTCCCGGACTCTGCCAATGCCTGGGACAGCTTTGCCGAAGCGCATTGGAAGGCCGGTGAAATTGAAAAGGCCAAAGAGTACTATAACAAGGCAATTTCTATAGATCCGGATGGTAATGTTGGGGATAATGCCCGAAAAATGCTTGTTGAAATTGAAAAGGGAGAGTAATTGAACCGTTCAAGGGCTATTCTATATCTGCAATAATTTTCTTCAATGCAGCGATCACTGCTCCTTTTTTGGAAGGGTTGAAATCAACGGACAATTTCAAACCAGTAGATACTTCCCTGATATTCATCATTGCGCCATCGAGTTTAGAATTGAAATCGATGACCTTGTAGGTTTGCACCGGTTGTGCTACTCCTTTGACTTCTATAAGGTCTTTCTTTTCGCAATGAATCTTGTCTTTGATGAGCATGTAGGTTTCATTGGAGATTAAGATTTCATCGGTCTCGGCATTGGTTTCCAACCGACTGGCAAGATTCACCTGATTACCGATAATGGTATAATCCAATCTATCATCTGAGCCAAAATTACCTACAGTACAAAATCCTGTATTAATTCCAATCCGGATTTTGAGAGGTTTTGAAATTCCTTGATTTGCCCACGCTGCACGGAGTTCATTCATACGTTTTTTCATCTCCAGAGCCATCGATACACAAGCCATTGCATCTTGTTTTACACCTTTTGAAGTAGGATCTCCAAAGAAAATCATGATAGAATCACCAATGTATTTATCGATTGTGCCACCATATTTGATGGCTATGTTGGACATCTCATTGAGATACGTATTGAGCAAGGAGGTTAATTCCTCTGACTCCATACTCTCTGTAAGTGCAGTAAATCCTTCGATATCAGAAAAGAATACGGTCAGTTTCTTTCGATAGGTCTCAACCTTGACATCTTTTTCCCCTGAAAATATAGAACCATAGACCTGTGGAGAAAGGTACTTAGCCAGTTTAGTTGCCAATCCCTCCATCCTTTCTTTCTGGATCCTGGATTCTTTCTTCATTTTGATCATGACCTTGGTTTGATTATTCGCAATGAAATTGGTCATTAATGAAAATAGAAATATGGCTGCAGCAGAGGCAAACGCCGTAAGTGGATTGTTGTCAATACTAAATCCAAAACCTACGATCATAGCGATGACCAAATAACCAAATAATGCAGCTGAAAGTCCTTTCATAAGAAAACGAAAACCACCAGTCAACATCGTCATTCCAGCCACGGCCATCATTAAAGTCAGACTAGGCCATAAGTTGAGATGCAAGAGACCTGTCCAACCACCAAGAACCAGGGAATCCGTCAACAAGTTTCGCAATTCTGCATTCTTGGGGTCTTTGCTGTTTCGAGCGATGACAAAGGCAACCTGAGGCCAAATAAAGACATAAACAAAAAGCCCTGCAAGTATGTAGTAGTTGGGATCACGATAAAATACGGTCAACATCACCAACCCTGCCATGAGGGTTGAAATGCTCCGGGATACTCGATAAAGTTTGACTATGGGATGAATAGACCTGGAATTAGTGCTCTTTGTCATTTTAACGCTCCGATTGATATGTTAAAATATAAAAATTGGAGGATTCAAAAAACCGATTGAGTTCATTTTTTCAGGATAAGCCACCTGATTTTTTATGCGTCGGGTCTGTCGCAGATGCCTGTTTTCTGGTAGTCCAAGAAATCTCTGAACTTCACCACCGCATACCCAATCTTTGGCAAAAGGAATAATCAATAATGAGTAATCAATAATCTTCCAATATTTTCTACCCCTTGACATCAACATCGAAGCCCACTTTGTTGAGCAAATCGTTCCATCTAGGATCATCATATAAGGGTTCGAAAGGAGGTTCAACCTTGAGCCAGTACATTTCGACTTCTCGATCTTCATATGCTTTATATAGCCATTCAAAAGCCCGGTCATATCTTCCCATTTGGGAATAGATCATTCCGATATGAAAGGCAGGACTGCCGATTGGTGAAATTTCGCTTTGTGTTTTTAAGTTGTCAAGAAGATCGTCGACCTTATCCTGCTGACCAGAATGATAATACGATATAGCAGCATAGCCAATTGTACGGGGGTTGATATCTTCCGGATACAGGCTCTCGTATATCGCAATCATCTCTTCATATTTCTTTTGAAATACCAAAAGTCGAATATAGTTGGCATCACGAATGGTATCAGTTCCCCAATTCGTTTTGACCATTTTTATGGCCTGTTCAACCTCGAGTGATTCATTTAAAAAAAAGTGGACCAAAGCCTGTTGGATCCACATTGTTCCAGAGCTTGGGTTGGCCGCAACTGTATTGCTGGAATGCTCTTTGGCCTCTTCAAATTTTCCCATTGCCAACAAGAACTCCGTGTAGGCTGTGGTGTTTGCTGATGGATTAAGCCGATTGGCCTGATCATAATACTTCTGTGCTTGTTCAAAATCCCAATCAAACCATACACTCTTGGCACCTTTGTGAATATACCCTTGAGCAAAATCGGGACTTAATGAAAGACCCAGATTCAAAAGAGAATCCACTTCAGTCAAGTATGATGGTATATCATCAACTATTAAAGATCTACCAAAAATGATTTGATATAATTGACGTACCCCCATGGTCACATAGGGTTCTCCAAAATCAGGGTCCAAGGCTATAGCTTCTTCTAACAATTGGTAAGCAACGGAGTCATCTCGGGTCAATAAATACTGGGCCCTTAGGTATTTTGCGTAGGCCTCCATATTCTGAGTTGGCGCTTGATTTATTCTTTGTTGTACTTCAGGTGTCAATTGGGCTTTTAAAGCAGTAGCAATTCGGTTGGCGATATCGCTTTGCATGCCAAATACATTACTAAGATTGCCATCATACGTTTCGGACCAGATATGTTTATCCGATTGTCCATCGATAAACTGCACTGTTATCCGAACCAGATCCCCTGCTTTTCTCACGCTACCTTCGAGGATATTCGCCACGCCTAATTCTTGTGCGATTTCTCCCACTTTTTTAGTACTCCCCTTATAGGTCATAGAAGAAGTTCTGGAAGCCACCTGGAGTCCTTCAATTTTTACGAGATGGTTTAGAATTTCGTCCATCATGCCATCACTGAAGTACTCTTGGTCTTTGTCAGGACTGAGATCAATAAATGGAAGCACAGCTATGGATTTTTCCTCTACGGCCTGCGTGATTTCTTGATTTGCATTATCGTTGGTAAAATATTGCAGCCCGGCAAGTATCAGTAGCATGGCAATAGCAGCAATCAGAATTCGATTTATTTTGGATTCCTTGGGTTTTAGTTTGCCAGCAACCTTTGATCGATCTGGAACGATAAAACCTTCATTGGCCAATGCAAACACTTCAATGGGTTCTTCGACATTCTTAAAGTCAAAACTTCCAAGGGATGCAAATTGGAGGTTTGCTTGGTTTTTGACTTTGTTATGGATATTCTTTGACATCAGGACGGATCCAGCCGTACCCATGGATTCAATTCGCGCAGTGATATTGAGTGCATCACCATAGACATCATTTTCTTCATACATGACATCACCAAGATGGAGTCCAATGCGCAAAGGAATGACAGGTTCCGAACGAAAGATTTCTTGTAATGATTTTGCACATTTTACAGCATCCAAAACACTGGAGAAGAGGCAGAGACTACCATCTCCATAATTTTTAATGATCTCCCCGGAATAAGCTGCTACTTCTTGTTTAAGAACAGATTGATAATGCCGCAAACGATTCATTGTACTTCCTTCGTCCGACTGCATCATAGCCGTATATCCCTGGATATCCGCAAACAAAATAGCAGCAAGCTTACGCGCAGAAGATGAATTGGAAGAAGACATGCAGGAAGATAGAAGAAAAGTGGCAATGAATGAATTAATGAATGGGGGAATGATTGAATGTGGGTAGCATCCGCCTCAGGCGGACCATAGGAGAGGTGGGGTAATTCAATGAATGAATGATAGAATCAATGTGGCAATCAGAATCAGGATAGGATCAAAATGAGAATATCAAGTATAATCTATCAAGACCGCTATCCTCGAAATCTCCCCAAATCTCCTTTCGTCGATCAAATTCTAGTATTCATACAGTACTTGGCAACACTGGGGTACTTTGTATTGCATAGTACCTTGTTGATGTATACATTTGTGTTATCAATTCAATAAAAAAGGACGAAAAATGTTAAGGTCTTTCAAAATAGTTATTTGGTCGCTAGGCAGTATTCTTTCGTCGATATACCATTCGTTCAAGACCACCTTACAATTTATGGGTTGTCTTTAAAGGCATATTCCAATCTGAGAAAGTTGAAATAGATTTCAAGAAACCAAATGAACAATTAGTAAACCTCAATTAATAATTTATTCCAAGCAGAAAAAAACCAAATCGAAATGAACAAGATTCTTCTATTCTCAGCAATGATATTTCTTTCCTTTTCCGGATATGCACAGTCTGGAATCATTAAAGGAAAAGTTCAGGACAATCAGGGTATTGCACTTGAATTTGCTAATATCCTTTTACTTAATGAAACTGATTCCGCACTCGTAAAAGGGGTGGTATCCGATATGGACGGTGCATTTATTTTAGAAAATGTTGATCCCGGGACTTATATGGTTTCTGCTTCATCAATCGGATTTTCGGATGCGTATTCTTCATTAATTAAATCCAATGATGACGAAATAACTATCGAGGCATTAGTCATGAAGGATGGTATTGATCTATCTGAAGTGACGGTGGTAGCTACCAAACCATTTATTGAAATGAAGGCAGATAAGATCGTCGTGAATGTAGAAAATAGTACAGTAAATTCAGGAAATTCTGCGCTGGAAATCTTACAAAAATCTCCCGGAGTAACAGTCGATAAGGACAATAATATTAGCCTTCGTGGAAAACAAGGGGTCCTGGTATTGATCGATGGAAAAAATCAATATATGTCTGGAGATGAATTAACCAATTTATTGCAATCCATGCCAGCCGAAAATATTCAGAATATTGAAATAATTACGAACCCGTCATCAAAATATGACGCTGAAGGCAATTCAGGAATTATCAATATCCGACTTAGAAAAAATTCAAGTTTAGGGATGAACGGTGCGGTCAATATTGGATCCAGACATGGCGAGAAATTTAGTCATAATACAGGAGTGGATTTTAATTATCGTTCTAATAAGATCAATGTTTATGGCTCTGGGAGTCGAAGTGAATGGGCAGGATTTCAAGCATTGAATCTTATGCGTATAATTCCCTATAACAACGGGAATACAACCTTTGACCAAACTTCGGATATGACTTATGATCAGACAAGTTATAATGCCAAGCTCGGTGTCGATTATACTTTGTCGGATAAGACCACCGTGGGTATACTGTACAAAATGAATGATGGTGATGATATGTGGGTAAATGATAATATTACGAATATCTTTGGCCAGAATGCACCTTCTTTTGATATTCTCGATGTCCATGGAGTTAATG
>JAHHJQ010000125.1 GCA_018680005.1 Bacteroidia bacterium
AACAACTATTGAAGCGACTGGAACTGAAAGGCATTAATTTTGCAGAACTGACACTTCATGTTGGACTAGGGACTTTTCGAAATATAGAAGTAGAAGATCTATCCAAACACAAAATGGATGCAGAATACATAAAGATCAACCAACCAGCGGCTGATACTGTCAATGCATCAATAAAAGGTAGGAAACAAGTATGCGCAGTTGGAACTACAACAATGCGTACTATCGAATCTGCTGTTTCGGCTGAGGGTTATCTTAAGCAAACTGAAGGGTGGACGAATAAATTCATATTCCCTCCATACGAATTCACGATAGCGAATTCTATGATTACAAATTTCCACTTACCGAAATCAAGCCTGCTGATAATGGTTTGTGCATTTGGTGGATTTGATTTGATTATGAAAGCCTATAAGGAGGCAGTCAAAGAGAAGTATAGATTCTATTCCTACGGAGATGCTATGTTGATTATCTAACATTTCCTTGTATCAATTTTGAACTATTTTGGACAACCAGCGATTAAACTGGATGGATGGCTTGTAGTTATAAATGTCTTCGTCAATTCCTAGTGCATCTTTTTTAATTTATTATTCACTGATTATTAAATGATTGAAGGATTTCATGTGTTTCTAAACTTGATGATTCATGCGTAGAAATGTTATGATTTTTATCCGGACGTAAATGCTATTGAAATTTTAAATTTCGTTTTATACATTTGCGCGAAAATGAGGTACAATTGTTGCCTTTGATTTTTTGATTGTCTTTGACAGAGTAAAACAATTTTTTTATGTATTGGACACTTGAGTTGGCTTCTTATCTCGAAGATGGACCCTGGCCAGCGACACGTGATGAGCTAATAGATTATGCTATACGGTCGGGAACTCCACTTGAAGTGATAGAAAATCTTCAGGCCATTGAAGATGAAGGAGAAACATATGAATCGATGGAAGAAATCTGGCCTGACTACCCAAGAAAAGACGACTTCCTCTTTAATGAGGATGAGTATTAACTCGACTTATTTTTTTCAACATAGAGACCGTTTTGAATTCAATTCAATTCGGTCTTTTTTTTGTCCAGTACAGAAAATGATTTTAGAATTGCCAATCACGCGAACTTCCCAGGAGAATATGCCTTCAAAGATGAACCCTGACATCAACAAATGCCGTAACTAATATTTGTTTACATTTTCATGAAATTTGTGAGAACGTAAACACAAGGTTGGATTCTTAACCATTAGCAGGATTTGTGTATTACATAATCGCTTGAAATTCAGTACAAGCTCTTATACCTATTATGATATCAAAGCATTATTGTTACAAGAAAATTGTAATATAATCAGCACAATATCTCTTTTTGAAGTTTACTTTAGCACAGTATTTGTGACATCCAATCTACCATAAACAAATAAACATCAGAAACCCAGGCTACCCCAGGAGCCTCAACTAATTCAATGTCGGATGAAGAATCTAATAGAAATTTCAAAAATCGTAACCAAGAAAAAGGTAAGAAAGATTGAAATTTTTGATGACCACTCTTTGAGAAATCGTAATAGTAAGTTCAACGAGTTTTACGAATCACTCCTGGCCAATAAGTTCAAAAATGACAGGGACGCAGCATCCGCGCTATACGAATGTAGTCCAACCGATGATAAGTATCGCCAGCTCAAATCCAGATTCAGAAAACGGCTATTAAATACATTGTTTTTCCTTGATATTAATTTGCCTTCAACATCCAGCTATGACAGGGCATATTATTCTTGCAACAAAGATTGGACCCTGGTAAAGATCCTGGAGAGCAATCATGCAAAACTCACCAGCACAGCACTGGCCAAGCAAATACTAACCACATCTTTAAAATTCAAATTCGCGGATATCATTGTGGATTGTGCGCGTCTTCTGCGCAAGAACTCAGCATATGAAGGTAATGAAAAAGGATTTAGTCTGTATCATGGATACATACAGCAATATACAAAAATCTTAGAGGCCGATCTCGAAGCAGAAGAACTCTTCCAACGAGTAGTTATGATCTACAAGAACGCCTTAAGTCTTCCCGAAGACCAGAGGTCTCAAATTGATGATTATTCTAATCAGCTTGTCACACTTTCAGAAAATTTCGATTCTCCAGTCATATTCTTTAATATGTATCTGGTATGGGCGTATCGCTATGAACTTCTAAAAGATTATCATGCGATGCTCGAGGTTTGTAATCAAGCTGAGAAATATATAGAAGAAAATCCATCGTATTATCGACAAGACAAGCTAGCTACTTTTCAGCTCAAGAAAATGAGTGCCTACCTTCACATGAAGGATTACAAAAACGGCAAAATCAACGCAGAAAAAAGCCTCAAGTCCTTCACTACCGGGACGGACACATGGTTTGAATTCATGGAATATTACTTTCTGCTCTCTATCCAAACGAATAATTACATCAATGCCATGGCTATCTTTAATGAGGCCAGCAGTCATTCCAAATACAAAAGGCTTAAAACATTCAATAGAGAAAAATGGAAGATATATGAGGTCTATCTGAATTATTTTCTCGAAACCGAACCAAGTCTCAATTTGGCAGCACTTGCACAAAAGAAAAAGCCATTTAGGGCTTCCAGATTTCTTAACGACCCCTTACTTTACCCAAAGGATCAAAGAATATTTACCGTACTCATGGTCATTGCTCAAGTACTATTCTTCCTGGACAAGAAAAACTATCACTCAGTAACTGAGAGAATCGACCGGTTAAAATCATACGCAACACGTCAATTAAAGAAAGAAGAATATTTTAGAGCGGCACAGTTCATAAAGCTTTTGCAACAATTGAGTAAAGCCGGTTTTCAGAAAGAAAATCTTTCCAATACCGAAAAATATTATAATAGATTGATGGAGCGGCCTTTTAGCTACAAAGGCAAAATCAATGAACTTGAAATCATCCCTTACAATGAACTTTGGGATCACATCGTAGAGAAGTTGTAAACCATATCATTCCAATTCTCACACAGATGAATATCTTTGTCGAGCTACGCATAAAATAGCCGACTAATTTGAACAAGATCATCATCGCAATCGACGGTTCTTCCTCTTGTGGGAAAAGTACTTTAGCAAGAACATTGGCCCGGAAATTAGGCTATAGGTTTATTGATACTGGCGCCATGTACAGGGCAGTTACCCTTTATATCTTAGAAAATAATGTCGATATCAAGGACGCAGAACAAATCGCATTAGCACTTTCACGGATCACGATTTCTTTTGAGAATATTAATGGTCAGAATACCGCTTTCCTCAATGGTACAAACGTTGAAAAGAAAATTCGAACAATGCGCATCTCCCATATGGTGAGTGAAATAGCCAGAATTCCAGAGGTTCGCAGGTTTCTTGTAGCACAGCAGCATGTCATGGGAAAAGACAAAGGAATTGTCATGGATGGTCGCGACATTGGATCCGTCGTCTTTCCTAGTGCTGAACTCAAACTATTCATTTCGGCATCTTTGGAATCCAGAACAGAACGCCGCGCTGCAGAGCTTATTGAAAGAGGAGAATCTATCACCAAAGAAGCAGTCAGAGAAAATCTCAAAAAACGGGATCTAATAGATAGCACGAGGGCTGACAGCCCCCTTATCAGAGCAAAAGATGCAATAGGACTGGACACGACACATCTGACCCGTGACCAAATGATTGAAATTGCACTTCAAATGGTCAAAAATTTAATTGACTAAAATTACTCCAGGTATTTACTCTAATGCGAAATAGATATAATTTCGCGCCTCCAAAAAAATGACCTCTTAATATTTTGATTATGGAGTTGTTTCTGGCAGTATCTGCATCTTTGTTTTCCGTAGTAAATCCCATAGGAGCTATACCCGTATTCTTATCGATGACGACTGAGGATTCATTTCATGAGCGTAAAAGTTCTGCTTTGCATACTGCAATATATTTTGCACTTATTTTATTGGCATTCTATTTTGCAGGAAATGTCATCTTAAGCTTTTTTGGGGTCAGTCTGAATGCTTTACGTATCGCAGGAGGTCTTGTAATTCTCAATTCCGGATATTCCCTTCTAAGTGGTCAGATTGCCAAAGGTCGAGCTGTTGACAAAGAAGTAAGAGCTGAGGCTATGGCAAAAGAAGACATTTCATTTGCACCCATGGCTATGCCTATGCTTTCCGGCCCCGGATCTATTTCTTATCTCATCAGTCTTTATGGTGAGTATCCGGACTCCAATAGTCGCCTTGTCATTGCCGGAGTGATTGTCTTTCTGGCATTGATTATTTTTATCATGCTGCGTTTTTCTCCCATGCTTTTTGAAAAACTGGGTGTCACAGGAATTAAAGCTATTTCTAGAATAATGGGATTCATCGTTATGGCAATCGGGATACAGTTCATTATAATTGGTATTGTTGACCTGGTCAAATCCATACTTTAACCGAAGTTCAGTATCTTCATTCCTTCAACAAACAGATACTGTACTATGAGTGCGCAAGGTCAAGGAAATGGAACTTTTACACTTAGAAGTAATGATCTCGGTGGTCAATTCACTATGATTCATGTGGCCAATGTTTTTGGGTGTTCCGGTAGTAATCAATCTCCCCATCTCATGTGGGAGAATGCACCGGATGGAACAAAAAGCTTCGCTATTACAATGTATGATTCAGATGCTCCTACAGGCAGTGGATGGTGGCATTGGGTTGCAGTAGATATTCCTGCCACGATAACAGAGTTAGTTGCAGGTGCCGGTGTCACTGGGGCAGAGGGCATGCTACAGATAAAAAATGATTATGGATTTGCAGGATATGGTGGACCTTGTCCTCCGGAAGGCCATGGATTCCATACCTACATGATCACTGTCCATGCCTTGGATGTAGAATCATTAGGAATCGATGATTCAGTCATGGCACCAGTAGCTGGATTTAACATAGGAGCACACACAATCGCAAAAGCTTCTATCGTGGCATATTATAAGAGATAGCCTTTTCTTATCGGAGAAATCAAAGGAATCCTTAATTTCATAGCAAATGAAATAGACTATGAAATTAAGAAACGTATTAGCCCTGATACTTCTATGCTTCAATTTTTTGAGTGCCAGCCAACAAGTGGACATGAAATCCTTACATGGCATGGTACCTCGGAGTATCGGTCCTGCAGGTATGAGTGGCAGAGTCACTTCGATAGATGTTGAATTGACGGATACAGATAACATTTACATTGGTACAGCAGCCGGAGGTGTATGGAAATCTGAAAACACAGGTCATACCTGGACACCTATTTTTGATAATGAAATTGCTGCATCCATAGGGGCTATAACGATTTTTCAAAAAAATCCGGATATCATATACGTCGGTACGGGTGAAGGTAATCCCAGAAATAGTCAAAACAGTGGCCGTGGGATGTTCAAATCAATGGATGGTGGAAAGACCTGGCAGCATCTGGGGCTTGAAAATACACGACAGATACATCGAGTAATCGTGCATCCTGAAAATCCTGACCACGTCGTCATTGGAGTCTCCGGGGCTACCTGGGGTGATAGTAAAC
>JAHHJQ010000114.1 GCA_018680005.1 Bacteroidia bacterium
GTTTTTGGTGACGATAATGTGATTCTGGCTAAAGCAATAACAGGGGCGGAAGATTTTTCGGTCTATGCCAATGAGGTTCCCTCTTTGTTCCTCTTTGTAGGTGGTATGCCAAAGGGTATGAATCCCAAAGAAGCCGCTCCGCATCATACGCCTGATTTCTATATAGATGACAGCGGCCTGAAATATGGGGTTGAATTACTCTGTAGCCTGACCTGGGACTATTTGAATGCTAAATAATGTATATACCACCGGTTTTTAAAGAAACAGATGTATATAAGGTCGAAGCGTTTATTCGTGACCATGGGTTCGGTATACTGGTTAGTGCGAATGATGGTGTACTATGGGCATCGCATATCCCCATGGAAATAACTAAAAATGGTGATGGAAGCCTGGTTCTTCAAGGTCATATATCTAAAGCCAATTCCCAATGGAAGTCTTTCAATGAAGATCAGAATATGCTGGCCATTTTTCAGGGGCCGCACACTTACATTTCACCAACCTGGTATACGCATGAAAATGTACCAACATGGAATTATGTGGCAGTTCATGTCTATGGAAAGGTAAGGTCTTTGGAAGGAGAGGAACTCTATGCTTCTCTCAAATCCCTTGTAGATAAATATGAAACTAGGATCAAATCAGATTTTGCCATTGAAAATCTATCAGAAAAGACCTTGAAAAGAGAAATGAGAGGAATTGTGGGTTTCGAACTAGTAATCGAAAGAGTGGAAGCTGCATTCAAAATGTCCCAGAATCGTGATGAAGTAAGTTATAGGCAAATCATAGATCATCTTGCGCGAGATGGCGAAGCAGAGAATAAAGAAGTCGCGGAACTCATGAAAAGCATTTGTCCGCATGACAATACATAACTTTGATATGAAATTTACGTTAGAATTATTTGTTATATATAAATCAATGATAGTCTTATATTGAGCCTATCCAAAATGAATCAATTTAAATAGTAATGAAGAAGATAATCTATACTTTTTGCTTTGTGTTAGCAGCTGCAGGAATACAGGCACAAGCCTTTGGTATCCTGGCAGGTTTAAATTTTGCTAAAGGAACTTTTGATGAGCCTTCGGTAGATAATACTGTCGATGGATTAACAGGGATTCAGATAGGTCCTGTGGTCCAATTCCCAATGGGAACTTTATTTGAATTGCATACAGGCGCGATCTATTCTCAGCAAGGGTTTAAGTTGCCTATGGAAGAGTGGACAATCGATTATCTTGATGTACCTATTAATATCGCTGCTTCATTTGATCTCGGAGGTACTGGTGTATTTGTTAAGGCTGGTCCAGTTCTAGGTATCGGAATAGGTGGCAAGCGTACAACTCAAGTAGGTGAATTGGATATTAATTTTGGAAGTGGCGATGAAGATGATTTAAAAGTATTGGATGTGGGAGGTTCAGTGGGAGCCGGCATTAAGCTAGGTACACTTCAGGTGGCAGCTGCTTATGATCTGTCGCTTAGTGATTTAAGTAATAATGAGGCCGGCTATGAAAACAAGGTGTTTCATATCTCCTTAGCCTTTGTTCTAGGAGGTAATTAACCTTTCTCTCGAACCATCCCAGAGATATGGTAAAAGGTCTGTTCTAAGTAAGAGCAGACTTTTTATTGATCAATCCAAGTGACTTTATCTTCAATTGGTTTTCGTTTTCCGGTTAGCTCCATATCATCGTAATATCCCAGATACATCAATCCGAGACATTTTTCGTTTTGCTCTAGATTTAAGAAGGTATTGTTTTTCGTAAAAAGACTGGGACTACTCCAATAGGTGCCGATTCCTGCAGCTGCACAGGATAGCCAGAGGTTTTGTACAGCCATTGATGTAGCTGCTATTTCTTCCCATTCCGGAATTGAGGCTTTCGGATCAAGATGCATCACTATTGCAATGACTGCTGACGATTGGGTTGCCTTGGCTTTCGTTTTCTTATACTTCATTTCAGAGAATACGCCGCCTTTGGGATCTTCTCGATACTTCTCAGCGAGATACTTTCCTAATCGGTCAAGACCTGATCCTGTTATGACATGGAATCGCCATGGTTCAGTCCGCTTGTGCGTTGGAGCCCAGTTTGCATTTTCGAGTAGTAGTTGAAGTGTTTTTTTATTGATGGGATTGCCATTGAATTGTGATGGGAAGATTGCCCGTCTTTCCCTGATGATCTTACTTATAAAATCAAGATTTGGATTCTTCATGATACACCTGGCTTTTCTTGAATAAATGATTTTGAATTGCTAATCCGGTCAAAATGATAACACCGCCTATAGACGTTTTCCAATCCGGAATTTCAGACAGAATGATGACACCTAAACCAATTCCATAAATTGGTTGAATCATACTGATGATACTCGCCATACTCACGGAATATTTTCGAAAAGACTGAACGAATAATGTATGTCCTATAGCAGTAGTCATGATACCAAGGGCTAGAATGAGCGGCCATTCCTTTCCCGGATTGATGTCTTGATAAAACAAAAATATCGGTGCGAGGATTACCATTGCCCAAAATAACTGATGAAGCATCAGCTTTGTCCCATCATAATGATCAATAAGCGATTTCATGATTAAATTGCGAAAAGTATAGCATAGGGCGGAGGCTAATCCAAACAACATCCCGATGGTATATGAATTTTCGAAATTGTATTCTGGTACTAAAAAAGCAATACCCGCTGTCATGACTAAGGCGGTAATGAATATTTGAAGATGAAAGGGAGTTTTTAAAAAAATTGGTTCTAGCAGCACAGTCATCATCGGGTAGGTGAAAATAGCGATCATGGAAATAGCGATGTTGGAGTAATACAGCGCATAGAAATAGGTCAGCCAATGACCGGCCATAAACACTGCGCTCAAAAATGCCAGCTTATTATGTTTTCTGGCTATCCATAAATACTTTTTTTGAAAAATGAAAAGTAGAAAAATGCAGGCAAAACCTATCACAGCCCTCCAGGCAATAGTAACCGGGACATCTAGTGAGATCGAACGTCCCAGAACACCGGAGGTACTGATAAAAAGCAAACCTATATGAAGGAGAATGAAGTTCTTTGTTTCTTGACGCACAAGGTTCGTTTTGAGCCTCTGAAGATACTACTTCAGCATGATGATGATGGCGCCGAGTGCAGTAAGAAAAAGAATTAACTTTCTGTACATCGATTCTTCGATGATCTTTACTAGCCTAACGCCTAAAAATAATCCTAAAGCGATAGCTGGGAGCAAATAGAGATTGATCCTCAAAGTTGACGGCGTAATGGTTTCCCAGCTATAGATATGAAAAGGAAGTTTGAATAAGTTGACGAAAAAGAATAACCATGCTGCTGTGCCGATGAATTCAGCTTTAGGCACTCTGAGTGCAAGAAAGAATAAATTGACAAATGCTCCTGCCAGATTGCCGACCATCGTCGTTACTCCACCAAGAACGCCTAAGAACGAACCAAATACCCAGCTTCCGGGAATTTTTTCTGATTTCCTCTGATCCCACCAAATCATAATGGTCACAGATACGATAATGATTGAAGCCATCCCATATTTGAAAAGCGACTCGGGCAAGTCTTTGCCAAGAATTGCCCCGAGAATGACACCGACGATCATATAAGGAAAAATTGAGAAGAATAAACTCCAGTTAACATCCCTTCTGTAATATATGATTGCAAACAAATCTCCAACACATAACATAGGTAAGACTATCCCGCTTGAGCTTTTACTGCCAAACACTATGGCGAATATGGTGACAAAGAAAATACCCAGGCCCTTAATCCCAGCTTTGGAAATACCTAAACAAAATGCGGCAAAGCCAGCTAGTAGCCAATCAAAGAATTGAAGCTCAATCACCCGTTATTTGGTATTAGAGAAGCCATTGAGAATGAGTGCTGTGAGCTGGTGTTGTAGTTCTATCGGATTAATGGAAGATTCGTTGCTTATATACCATTCGTAGATCCAGCGCATAGATCCAAGAAATGTGTGTAGGGCAATGTCTGGATTCATCTGATCCCTATTCTGTTCTTTCAAATATGCGGATATGATATGCTTCAATTGTTTTTCGTATTCTGAACGATGCTTTTTAAAACGAATCAATGCCTCTTTGTTCAGATTTCTCCATTCCGACGTCAGTAATGCCGCTTTATATGGATTTTGTGCGGTGATCCGTACATACATATTTATTACAGCTTTTAGTTTGTCTTCTAAGCTAAGCTGTGATGTTTGTATGTTTTCAATGCCAGCATGAAATTGATCCGCAATATCAAATATGAGTTCTTCAAGCAATGCCTGTTTTGAATCTATGTAATTATATATACTGGCTGCTTCAAATTGCATTGAATCTGCAATTTCCCGCATTGTGGTGGCTTTAAATCCCTTTTCATAAAAGAGCTTTAAAGTATTTTCGTAAAGAACTGACTTCTTGGTATTCGAAGGCATATTGGTGCACTTTATCTAGTCAAAAGTACTTCATTCAGACTAACATTTGTTAACTTTGATCTAACATTTGTTAGGTAATATATTTTGTTATGCCCATATATCATAAATTAGGAAAGGTGCCTTCAAAGCGCCATACTATTTTCAGAAAACCAAATGGAGAACTTTATCACGAGCAATTATTTGGCACGATTGGTTTTTATGGGATGTCATCACTGCTATATCATTTGAATCGGCCAACAATGGTCAAGGAGGTAGGAGTCTCTAAGGATGTAAGTCCCAAAATTGCGGAAGGAAAGAATATCAAGTCAAGGAAGTTCATTGGCTGGGATCTGAAACCAGTGGATGATTTTTTGGATTCAAGAGTTCCGCTGCTGGTGAACAATGATATTCATATAGGATTGGCTGCGCCACAGCGATCAATGAACCAGTATTTTTATAAAAACGCCGATGCGGACGAGCTTTTATTTATTCATAAGGGAACCGGAACGTTGAAAACACTTCTGGGT